>NZ_JBBNJY010000026.1:0-28409 GCF_040093295.1 Ruminococcoides bili | reverse complement strand
CAATTTTTGAAAAAATTGAGTAAACTTTTTTGTTTTTGGGAGGATAATTTAGCGTTAGCTAAATTTCAATGCCCGACCGACACTCCGCTAAACCATAATTTATTGAAAATTTTGACAAAAAAAGTGCCCTGCATATGGCAAGGCACTTAAGTTTTAACAATTATTCTTCTGTATTTTCGCACTGTACCGGCTTTTCGGTTGATTCGGCAGTTTTTTCTGCAACAGTTTCTTCTGTCTTTTCTTCTGCTTTCTCTTCAACCTTTTCCTCTGCGACAGGTGCGGATTCTGTGGGTTCTTCAGCTTTTGGTTCTTCTGCGGTTTCGGGAGCTTTTGTTTCTTCGGCTTCATTTGCAAGTTCCGCAATATCATCGCCGTCAAGGCACAGGTCAAGCTCTTCAAGGAGCATTGCGTTTTGTTTTTTCTTGTGCTGTTTTATAGCAAACACGGTAGCTGATACTGCTACAAGTGCGCCAAGTGCACCGGCTGCGGCGCAAATTAATTTTTTATTATCATCCATATTAAACACCTCATCAATTATGTTTTTATTTTTGTCCAATAATTATTCAAAATAAAAATGCTTATTAAAATGAATTATCACTTTAATAAGCATATTATATCATAAAATTTATGCAATGCAATACTTAATTTGCAAAAATTGTCAATAAATTTTGAGCGTTTTGCACATAATCAAAACATTCTGTCGATTAATATACAAAAGCTAAAAATATATTTATAATCATTTTGAATATTCGCAATAGTTTCCCAAAAAGCTGAATTCAGGCATTTCCGCACTTAACTGTGCTATAAGGTCTGTAACCTCTTTACTGCTTACATTGCCTGAAAAATCAAGGTAAAACAGGTATTCAAATCCCTCGTCACTGCTTGGGCGTGGGCGAGATTCAATTTTCGTAAGGTTAAGACCGAGAGAATTAAATCTGCAAAGTAAGCCGTAAAGCGAACCCGTAACATGAGGAAGTGAGAAACAAAGGCTGATTTTGTTTGAATCGGGTGTGATGAACAGCTTTTTGGAAATAACAATAAATCTTGTTGTGTTTTTATCGTTATCCTGCAAATGATTGTCAAGCACTTTTAAACCGTATTCCTCTGCCGCCTTGTATGAGCAGATAGCCGCAACATTAAGGCGCTTTTCCTTTGCCACATCACGAGCGGCAATTGCTGTATTTGAACATGGTGTAGAGTCAAAATTATTTTTTGCAATGTAGTCTGCACACTGTGAAAGTGACTGCGGATGCGACCATACCTTTTCAATATCCGAAAACTCTGCCTGTTTTAAACCGCCAAGACAGTAATCAATAGGCAAATCAAGTGCGCCGACAATGTAAAAACGGTGCTTAAGTATTAGGTCATATACGGCAGAAACCGAGCCTGCGTTTGAGTTTTCAACAGGAAGTACGCCGAATGTAATTTCTCCTTTATCAACTGCGTCAAAAACATCACCGAAAGACTTATAGCAATGTGCCTCCGCATCTGGGAACAGGCGTATTGTTGCCTCGTGACCGTTAGCGCCTTTAATGCCCTGATAACCGACTTTAACATCGGTTTTCGGTATCTCGGTTTCAACATTGCTGATAACCTCTTTTATATCTGCACCACTGCCGACAATATTATGTTGTAAAGCTCTTGAAAGCTCCATAATATTTGAGTAAAGCAGTCTTGCATATGAACCGTATTCACCGCCACGCTTTTCGATTGAATCAAGAATTTCATTCTCTCTTGCTTGATTAAGAACAGGGATGTTGTTGGCTTTTTTGTAATTACCTACCTCTTTGGCACAATCCATTCTCTTTTTGAAAAGTTCAATAATCTGTTCATCTATACTGTCAATTTCAGTTCTGATTTCTGAAAGATTTCTCATTTTATTCATCCTTATTATAAAAGATTTAATATAGCAACGGCTGTGACAGCCTCAATAACAGGCACGGCTCTCGGTACAATACACGGGTCGTGTCTGCCGTTTATAACAAGTTTTGCATTTTCTTTTTTCTGCAAATCGACTGTGTCCTGTTCTTTAGAAATAGACGGAGTAGGCTTTACTCCTGCTCTGAATATAACAGGCATACCGTTTGTGATACCGCCGAGAATACCGCCGCAGTTGTTGGTTTTTGTTACAACTTTGCCGTCTTTGTATTCAAAAGGATCATTGGACTGTGATCCACGCATTTTAGAGAGTTCAAAGCCTTTGCCGAATTCAATGCCCTTTATTGCAGGCACACCGAAAACAGCTTTTGCGATTACACCCTCAACACCCTCAAACATCGGCTCGCCTATGCCTGCCTCAATTCCGCTTACGGCACATTCGATTGTACCGCCGATACTGTCCTGAGCAAGTCTTGCCGATTCAACTTCTGCACGCATTTTTTCTTCGACCGAATCGTCAATAAGTGCAAAAGAGCTGTTGTTTAATTTATTTATAAGTTTGTCGTCAATAGAAACAGGGTTAAAAGATTTGTCGTTTACATTGCCGATGCTTGCAATATGAGCGGCAATTTTAATACCTTTTTCTTCAAGAATCTGACGGCAGATTGCACCCGCAAAAACTATAGGAGCGGTAAGTCTGCCCGAAAAATGACCGCCGCCGCGAATATCGTTGCTTGCGTTATATTTAACATAAGCCGTGTAGTCGCTGTGACCCGGACGAGGACAATTGAGAAGATTGCCGTAGTCGCCGCTTTTTGTGTTTGTATTTTCAATTACCGCACATAACGGTGCGCCTGTAAGAGTATCTCCAAGCATACCGGAAAGTACCTTTGGCAGGTCGCTTTCTTTGCGTGGGGTTGCGGTTTTGTCTTTGCCGGGAGCTCGTCTTGACATCTGAACAAGCACTTTGTCCATATCAATTTTTACGCCGGCAGGAAGTCCGTCGATTACAACTCCTATACCGTTGCCGTGGCTTTCGCCAAAGACAGAAATTTTTATTTTTTCACCGTAGGTCGAGGACATTTGCCTTTCCTCCTATGCTGTTGTAGTCTATATAAAAATCGGGGTAGCTTTTGTTAATGCTCATTGCAAAAGTGGCGGTTATATCTTCATCACTTCTTGCGGCGCAAACAGCGGCAGACATAACGATTCTGTGATCGTTGTAGCCGTTTACATTTCCTCCTTTAAGAGAAGAAACCCCTGTGATTTCAAGTCCGTCCGAAAGTTCCTTTACTTTGCCGCCAAGATTATTCAGCAATTCGGCGGTGGCTTTCAGTCGGTCACATTCTTTTATTCTTAATCTTTCGGCATTGATAATCTTTGTCGTGCCCTCTGCAAATGCCGCACATACCGAAAGTACGGGAACAAGGTCGGGAATTTGAGATGCGTCAATGGTGATTGCCTTTAATTCTCTTTTTTCAACAGTTACTTCGTTGTCAAGCTGAGTAACTTTAGCGCCGAATCGGGCAAGAATTTCAGCGCATTTCTTGTCGCCCTGCGTGGAATCCTTTGCAACTCCCTTTACGGTTACTTTACCGCTGACAGCGCCGAGCACCATAAAGAAAGCCGCCTGTGACCAGTCACCGTCTGTTGTATAGTCGCAAGTCTTATATGATTGACCGCCTTTAATATGCCAGCCTTTTTCTGTGGCTTGAATATTCACACCAAATTGTTTCATTGTGCGGATAGTCATTGCAATGTAACCAACGCTTTCAAGCGGGGAAGTGAGTACAATTTCGCTGTCACCCTCAAGAATCGGCAGAGCAAGCAAAAGTCCTGTGATGAACTGTGAGCTTACATTGCCGGGAATTTCAAAAATTCCGCTTTTCAGCTGACCTTTGATTTCAAGGGGAAGTCCTCCCTCGGTTTTGCAGACGGTACCCGCCTTTGGCAAAGCCTCTGTAAATATTCCGATAGGGCGCTGCGGAAGTTTGCCTTTGCCCACAAATGTTGCGTTAATATTGCCGACAGCGGCAATCGGAATAAAAAATCTTAATGTACTGCCGCTTTCTCCGCAATCAAGCAAAGCGGTTTTGTTTTTATACATATTTGTACCGTCAACTGTGAGAACATTGTTTTCAAGTACAGCGTCAGCGCCAAGTGCTTTAATACAGCCGATAGTTGCCTTAATATCGTTTGAAAGGGCAACGGGAGAAATTCTGCTTACTCCGTTTGCCATGGCTGCGCAGATTATGGCTCTGTGAACATCACTCTTTGACGGCGGTACATTTACAGTTCCGTTTGGAACAAACGGGCTGAATTTTACATCAGACATATGTATCCTCCAATCAGGTTGTGATAAAGTCGCAGAGATTGGCAAGTTCAACTTTCTTTGTAAAGCTGTCGCCTATTTTTGTTAAAAGTACAAGGTCAATTGAGCTGCCTGCTGTCTTTTTATCGCCTTTTGCAGCCTGTGCCATCTGCTCAAAGGTAGATTTATCTGTAGTCGGCAGACCGTATTTTTTGCAAAGCGCACAAATTTTGTCGGCTGTGCCTTTTTCGGTAATTCCGTGTTTTTCACCTGCTTTTGTAATAAGCACCATACCGATTGCGACAGCCATTCCGTGGCTTATGCCTTTAAAGTTATAGATTTTTTCAATAGCGTGTCCGAGAGTGTGACCGAAGTTTAAGAGCTTTCTTTCGCCTGCCTCTTTTTCGTCACGGTTTACAACATCACGCTTTATTGAAACGCAGATTTCGATAATATCTTCAATATGCTCAAGTGCATTTTGATTTTCAAGATTTTCAAAGAGCTTTTCGTCTTTAATGCAGCCGTATTTTATAACTTCACCCATACCGTCGCAAATATAATCATCGGTAAGGGTTTTGAGCGTGTCGGGGTCAATCAATACGGCAATAGGCTGATGAAATGCGCCGACAAGGTTTTTGCCCTGCGGTAAATCAACGCCTGTTTTTCCGCCTACAGATGAATCAACCTGTGAAAGGAGAGAGGTAGGAATCTGAATGAAATCAATTCCACGCAGATAGCTTGCAGCGGCAAAGCCTGCCATATCGCCCACAACACCGCCGCCGAGAGCTACAACAATATCTTTTCTTGTCATAGAAAATTCCGCAAGTGTGTTGTACATTTCCGCAATAGAGCCGAGGTGCTTTTGCTCTTCACCTGCTTTAAAAATATGTGTTGCAACTTTAAATCCCTCTTTTTCAAGAGAATTTTTCACTCTGTCCATATAAAGCGGAGCAACATTGCTGTCTGAAATTATAGTAACCTTTTCTGCCTTTGAAAGAGCCTTTGCGTATTCGCCGCATTTGTCAAGTATTCCTCTTTCAATGCAAATATCATACGGCTTGCCCGTATCTACTCTGACTGTTCTCATAATGCACCTCAATTCTATTCGCCGAGAGCAGTTTTTACCTTGTGTCCCTGCTCCAATAATTCTGCAAGAGTTTCTCTGTCTTCTGCTTTGATTGCGTCTTTAATTTTTGTAATATTGTCAATGAGTATGTCAAGCTCGGTAATAAGCGGTTCACGATTCT
The DNA here is from genome assembly GCF_040093295.1 of Ruminococcoides bili. NCBI lineage: Bacteria > Bacillati > Bacillota > Clostridia > Eubacteriales > Oscillospiraceae > Ruminococcoides > Ruminococcoides bili. The sequence continues at coordinate 22,973 of NZ_JBBNJY010000026.1, read as the reverse complement.
CAAGGAAAAGTTCGCTCCAAAGTTGTGAATTGATATTTGCAACTCGTGACACATCACGATAACTGCCGGCTGAAAATCCCTTATGATTTGGGCAGCACGGACTCATTACATAAGAACAAGCCAACACATGGGGGAGTTGTGAGGTGAATGCAATCATTCTGTCGTGTTCTTCGGGAGTGGTAATTTTAACTGTGCCAAAACCGATTTTTCTTGCAAGATTGGCAAGAATTTCAATTTTATCCTCAGGTGCTCCGCACGGAGTAATTATGTAGCTTGCGTTCTTATACAGGTCAGCCTCCGAAACATCAAATCCGTTGGTTTCTTTGCCTGCCATTGGGTGACTGCCGATGAATACAAAGCCGTATTTTTTTGAAAGAGCAGAAAGACTTGGGCAAATTGCTCGCTTAATTCCCGAACTGTCGGTTACAATAGCGCCGCTTTTTATATAGCTGCCGTATTTTTCTATGAAATCTACCGCAGCCTGCGGATAAAGTGCCAAAATTATAATATCACATTCACCGAGGCTTTCGGGAGTACCGATTTTGTCGATTGCGCCCGCCTCAAGCGCCTTTTCTGCTGTTGCCTGCGTTCTGTTAATACCGATTACAAAGTTGTCGGTATATTTTTTTATAGCCTTGCAAAAGCTGCCGCCTATAATACCAAGACCGATAACGGCAATGTTCATTTTTCAGTGCCTCCGAATAAATATATAAAATAAAATTATTTGCTGTTGATTTTGTCAATTGAGCTTTTGAGTGCAAATACTTTCTTTGCAACCTTATCAAACTGTTCGGGTGTGAGTGACTGCGCACCGTCCGAAAGAGCGTGCGGCGGGTCATTATGAACCTCAATGATAAGACCGTCTGCGCCTGCGGCAACTGCCGCCATTGCAAGCGGCTCAACAAGCCATGACTTGCCTGCTGCGTGGCTTGGATCAACGATTACAGGAAGATGTGAAAGAGCCTTTACAACAGGAATTGCGGAAATATCAAGTGTATTTCTTGTAAATGTTTCGTATGTTCTTATGCCTCTCTCACAAAGAATAACCTTGTCGTTACCGCCTGCCATAATGTACTCGGCACTCATAAGCCATTCTTCAATGGTAGCGGAAAGACCTCTCTTTAAAAGAATAGGTTTGTCAATCTTGCCAAGTTCTTTTAAAAGCTCAAAGTTCTGCATATTTCTTGCGCCAACCTGAATAATGTCAACATTCTCGAACATATCAATGTGAGATGCTCTCATAATTTCGGTAACAATAGGAAGTCCTGTTTCTTTTCTTGCAATCTTTAAGAGGTCAAGACCTTCTGCTTTTAAGCCCTGGAAAGCGTACGGTGAGGTTCTCGGCTTGAATGCGCCGCCTCTTAAGAATGTTGCGCCCGATGCCTTTACGCTCTTTGCAATATCGACAATTTGAGTTTCGCTTTCAACCGAGCATGGACCTGCCATAATGTGCAGACTGCCGCCGCCGATTGTTATATCATCATTGATTTTGATTTTTGTATCGTCCGGGTGGAACTTTCTGTTAGCCTTTTTGTACGGTTCCTGAACTCTCTTAACATTTTCTACAATGTCTTGAGCGTCAATGTAGTCCATATCAATTTTAGTAGTGTCGCCGATAAGTCCGAGAACTGTTGAATGCACACCTTCCCATTTATTTACTTTTACATTGTATTCCTCTTTGAGCATATTTGTAAAATTCATAATCTGCTCGGGTGAGGCTGACGGTTTTAATACAATAATCATTTTTTAAACTATCCTTTCATTCCCATTTAAATAATTCATACATATTTTACCACTTTAAAGCGTTGCAGTCAACCCTGTAATATGCGTAATTATTTTTCTTGCGTATCAATAGCGTTAAGGATTGCATATGCTGTTTTGAGCGGAGTGCTTTTGCCGCTCACCGTTATGTCAGCGGCAGAAAGATATATCGGAAGTCGCTTTTCATAAAGCTGACGCATTGCTTCATCCTTGTCGGGACGCTGTAAAAGCGGTCTTGTTGTATCGTTTTTAAGTCTTTGTTTTATAATGTCAAGCGGAACATCGAGCAGAACTATTTTGTCCTTTCCTCTGAAAGCGTCAATATTTCTTTGGAAAGTAAAAGCACCTCCGCCGGAGGCAATTACAAGTCCTTTTGTATCTGCAAGCTCCAAACAAGCCTCGTGCTCCATATCTCTGAAACGGTTTTCACCGTATTTTTCAAAGATTTCGGATACTTTCATTCCTGCCTTTTCTTCAATGTAAGAGTCCATATCAACGAACTTTCTGCCTGACTTACGGGCAAGATTTCTGCCGACGGTTGTTTTTCCGCAACCCATAAAGCCACATAAAACTATATTGTCCAATCTTAGGCCCTCCAAAAATTATCTGTTCTTTAACTCGTTAGACGCTGCAATGCATATCTTTTCGATTTCGGCGGGGTCATAAACGGAGCCGTCCCATATTTCGTGTGAAACAACAGCCTGCCATACAAGCATTGACATACCGCCGACAGCGTTTGAACCGTTAGCTTTTGCTTTTTGGATAAGTACGGTTTCGAGCGGATTATATACTGCGTCAAAAACATTTTTGCACTTTGCGATAACTTCATCGCTTACGGGCTGATTTTCAACATTAGGGAACATTCCTATAGGAGTTGCGTTGATAAGTACATCAATGTCGCCGTTAAGCTCACTGATAAGACAGTATGACGGTTGAGAACCGATAACAGTGCTTTTAATTTCTTCGCAAAGTTTCTTTGCAATTTTGACATCTTCCAATCTTACTGCAAAAAGAATGGGAATGTTTTTGAGAACAACCTCATAAGCCATTGTTCTTGCAACGCCACCGCAACCTAAAATTACAACTCTGCCGTTTAATTTGATTTTTGCCGCATCAAGAGCCTTTAAAAATCCGTCGGGATCTGTGGTGTAGCCTTTTGCTGTGTAATCTCTGTTGTCAACAGTGTTTACACTGCCGTACATATTTGCTTTTTCATCAATTTCATCAAGATACTGAATAATATTCTGCTTGTGAGGAATTGTAATGTTATAGCCGCTCAATTTAGATAAAATGTGGTCGTATTCATATCCGAGACTTTCCGGAGCAACATCAAGTTTTGTATAAACGGCGTCGATTCCTGCAAGCTCAAACAATTTTGTATGTATAAAAGGTGACATAGTATGTCCGATAGGATGACCTATTACTGCGTATTTTTTAGTACTCATAAAAATATACCCCCTAAAAAAATTTTTGGTAAAAATAGAAAAATTTTAAAATTCTATTGACAAAAGAATAAATAAACAATAATATAATCTAAGAAGCAAACCGATTACTCGATTGCTTATTCCATTGTAGCATAAAATATGTACTTTTGTCCATAATTACAATGGATACATTAAATATTTTTTTATTATGGGAGGAATTCCAATGGTATTGGAAAAAGTTAAGGCAATTCTTGCTGAGCAGTTCGATGTTGAAGAAGATAAGGTAACAGCTGATACAGATTTACAGGAAGATCTCGGCGCTGATTCACTTGATGTAGTAGATTTACTTATGTCAATTGAAGACGAGTTCGGTGTAGAAGTTCCCGATGATGAGATTGAGAACATCAAGACTGTTGGTTCACTTGTTTCTTACATTGAGGCAAATGCATAATTGAATTAAAAACTTGAGGTCAGGCGGTTTGTCTGACCTCTTTTACTTTTTATAATAAAAATAATGTCGGTACTTGCAAAAAAAATTAATTATAGTATAATAGAAATGTTATAATATACGAATATTTCTTAAGTTGGAGGAATGAAAATGGCAGACAACAAAAAAATGGTTGAAGCTATTACAAGCAGAGATGAAGACTTTGCTAAATGGTACACTGACATTGTAAAAAAAGCCGAGCTTGTTGATTATTCAGGCGTTAAGGGATGTATGGTTATCCGTCCTTACGGTTATGCTATTTGGGAGAATATACAGGCTGACCTTGACAGAAGATTTAAAGAAACAGGTCACGAAAATGTGTATATGCCTATGTTTATCCCTGAAAGCCTTTTACAGAAAGAAAAGGATCATGTAGAGGGTTTTGCACCTGAATGTGCATGGGTAACTATAGGCGGCAGTGAAAAACTTAACGAGCGCCTTTGTGTTCGCCCTACTTCGGAAACTCTTTTCTGCGAACATTATCAGAAAATTATCAACACATACAGAGATCTTCCAAAACTCTACAATCAGTGGTGCAGTGTTGTAAGATGGGAAAAAACAACCCGTCCTTTCCTCAGAACTTCCGAATTCCTTTGGCAGGAAGGTCACACAATGCATGCAACGGCAGAAGAGGCAAAGGAAGAAACACTCCGTATGCTCCATGTTTACGAGTCATTCTATAAAGAAATTCTTGCTATTCCGGCTGTAATCGGCAGAAAGACAGAGAAAGAAAAGTTTGCCGGTGCAGAAGAAACCTATACAATTGAGCCGATGATGCACAACGGTGTTGCTCTCCAGGGCGGTACATCACACTACTTTGGTGACGGCTTTGCAAAGAGCTTTGGCATTACATTTACAGGCAAAGACAATAAGCAGCATTATCCGCACCAGACATCATGGGGTGTGTCAACAAGAATGATCGGCGCTATCATTATGGTTCACGGCGATGATGACGGTCTTGTGCTCCCGCCGAGAATTTCACCTGTACAGGTTGTAATTATTCCTGTTGCACAGCATAAGGAGGGCGTACTTGACAAGGCTTACGAACTTAAGGCAGAGCTTACAAAGCGTTTCAGAACTAAACTTGACGACAGCGACCACGCACCGGGCTGGAAGTTTGCTGAGTATGAGATGAAAGGCGTGCCTGTAAGAGTTGAGATTGGACCTAAGGATATAGAAAAGGGTCAGTGCGTAGTTGTAAGAAGAGATACCCGTGAGAAGTATTTTGTACCGCTTGAGGGACTTTCCGATTATATTGCAGAGCTTCTTGATACAATTCACAACGATATGTATGAAAGAGCACGCAAGAATACAGAAGAAAAAACATTTACAGCAACAAACTTTGACGAATTTGTTGATACCGCCAAGAATCACCCGGGCTTTATTAAGGCTATGTGGTGCGGCGACAGCGCTTGTGAAGATAAACTCAAGGACGCTACAGGCGGTGTTAAGAGCCGTTGTATTCCTTTTGTCGAGGAGCACATCAGCGATGTTTGTGTATGCTGCGGCAAACCTGCTAAGCACCAGGTTTATTGGGGCAAGCAGTATTAATTGATTTTATATTTGAAATGTATAAGGAGGTGCTGAGGCTATGCCGATTAAGGTTCAGAGCAATTTGCCGGCAATAAAGGTACTTGAGTCTGAGAATATTTTTGTTATGCCAAACGAAATAGCGATAAAGCAGGATATTCGTCCGCTTAAGATTATTATTTTAAACCTGATGCCGACAAAAATTACAACCGAAACCCAGCTTCTAAGACTTTTGGGCAACAGTCCTCTACAGGTTGACATTGAGCTTTTGCAGATGGCATCGCATACATCAAAAAACACCTCACCTCATCACCTGACTACTTTTTATAAAACCTTTGACCAAATAAAGGATGAAACCTTTGACGGTATGATAATCACGGGCGCACCGGTTGAACAGCTTGAGTTTGAAGATGTTGACTATTGGGAAGAGCTTTGCAAGATTATGGAATGGTCAAAGCACAATGTTTATTCCACACTCCACATTTGTTGGGGTGCGCAGGCGGGTTTGTATTATCATTACGGTATCCAAAAGCATAAACTTAAGGAAAAGTTAAGCGGTATTTATAATCATACGATTTTAGACCCGCATCATCCGCTTATGCGTGGCTTTGACGATACTTTCTGTATTCCTCATTCAAGGTATACGGGAGTAAGGGAAGATGATATACGCAGAAACAGCGCACTTGAAATCCTTGCAGTGTCAGAGCTTGCGGGAGTGGCTATAGTTACCAATAAATCCGGCAGACAGGTATTTGTAATGGGACACGCCGAGTATGACAGAGATACCCTTGCAAGCGAGTATTTTCGTGATGAGAACAAGGGAATCAATCCGAAAGTTCCGTACAATTACTTTCCGAATGACGATGCGTCGCTCACACCGCCAATGGTGTGGAGAAGTAACGCAACATTGCTTTTTACAAATTGGCTTAACTATTATGTATATCAGGCAACACCGTACGATTTACAGGACTTGCTTGAAAAATATCCGCATTAAACTAAAAAACATGAGCAGTTCATTTTGGACTGCTCTTTTTGTATGCTTATAAATATCTGTTGACAAATACGAATAAATTGATATAATAGTATTAGTTAATTAGATAATTAACTAATTAACTAATACATAAAAGGGGTGATTTTTATGGGAGATGTATGGAAAGCTTTGGCTGACCCTACAAGGCGAAAAATACTTAAACTTTTAAAAAATGATAGTTTAAATGCCGGAGAAATTGCTGCGGAATTTAATATGACCAAACCATCAATAAGTAATCATCTCAGTATTTTAAAGCAAGCTGACCTTGTGGATTCAGAAAAAATATGTCAAAATGTAATTTATTCGTTGAAAACAAGCGTATTGGAAGATATGTTAAAAATGTTGTCCGATTTAACAGGCAGAGAGGATAAATAATATGAAAAAATATATTTTGTTAATTATATCATTGATTAATATTGCTGTAACAGGTGTTTTTATTGCTTTTAATCCAAATGAAGAGTTGCCCTCACATTATAATGTTAATGGGATTGCGGATGCCTATTCATCAAAATGGATGCTTTTATTTATTCCGAGTATTCTTGTATTGTTTTCAATTATATATGCGATTTACGCAAAGGTTAAAGAAAATGATGAAAACTATAAGTCGTACCGAAAATATGCCGTAAGATGTATAGTATCAATTTTTACTTTTTTGTTTTTATTTTTTTGGATGCTGATTGCACTGGTATTGCAAAATAAAGTAAATATAGATAATCTGTTTTTACCGTTAACTTGTATTTTTATGGGCTGTATGTTTGTTTATTTATTCAATTTAATGCCTAAAATAAAGCAAAATTCTTTGCTTGGCATACGAACAAACGCCACATTGAGCAGTAAATCCGTTTGGAAAAAAGTACATCGCTTTGCAGCTTATTTTGGAGTGATTTGTGGAATTGCAGTAATAATATTAGGTATAATTTCGTTATTAATAATAAATATAAGTAATGTATTGTTCTTTATATCAATTATTATAGTATTGGTAAGCGCAATAGTTCCTGCAATATACGGAGAAATAATATATTCAAAGGAAAGAACATCAAATAATTACATAGAATAAACATTATAAAATCCCGATAAGGCAAAAAATTCACCTTATCGGGATTTTTACAATTTACAAGACAGTTGCAGAGCTAAACGCTCATTTTTTCTCGTATGAGGGCAAGAATTTTGCGTTCTCTGCGGCTGATCTGCACCTGCGTCATTGCAAGGCAGTCGGCAGTTTGTGATTGGGTTTTATTCTGAAAATAGCGCAGATGTATAATCTGTCTGTCACGCTCATCAAGTTCGGCAATTGCATCATTAAGGCTCAACCGTTCGGTGATTTCTTCTTGCGAATCGCTTACGGGTATGTCTATTCGGGAATTTCCCTCATCATCATAATCGGCATTAAGGGATAGGGGAGAAGAGCCGGCAGAAAGCGCCTCGCAAATCTTATCTTCACTTACATTCAAAGCCTGCGAAAGCTCGGTAACGCTCATTTCTCTGCCGTTGTTTTTTTCGTACTCGGTATTAAGTCTGCAAATTTTCATTGAAAGTTCCTTAAGAGTGCGACTAACCCGTACAGAACCTCCGTCACGAAATATACGCTTGATTTCTCCCAATATAACCGGTACGGCATAGGTAGAGAATTTTAGTCCACGGCTTTCGTCAAAACGCTCTACGGCCTTTGCAAGTCCCAAACAACCTGCCGAAAACAGTTCTTCATATTCCACTCCTTTGCCTGTAAAATGCTTACAGCAGGAATGGACAAGTCCCATATGCTTTTGTGCGAGAGAGTTTTTATCCCCGATAATATCACCACGGCTTTCCGACATACCGATTAACGACCTCTTGAAAGGAATCTGCCCGATGAAATGACTTTTTCAAGCGTAACGGCAGTGCCTTTGCCGACAGTGGATTTGACTTTTACTTTGTCGCAAAAGCTCTGCATAACCGCAAAGCCAAGACCTGCTCTGTCTTCTTCGGGAGCGGTGGTAAAGAGCGGTTCCATTGCCTTTTCAATGTCTGCAATGCCGCAGCCTTTGTCACGAATTTTTATTACTACTTTGTTGTTTTCGTAAATTTTTCCGTTTATGTAGACCGTTCCGCTTTCTCTGCGGTAGCCATGCACAATGCAATTTGTTACAGCCTCGGAAACTGCGGTTTTTATGTCTGAAAGTTCGGCAACGGTTGGATCAAGACCGATGACGAATGCAGAAACCGCACTTCGGGCAAAAGCCTCGTTACTGCTTTTTGACGGAAAGCTAAGGCTCATTTCGTTTATTAAATTCATCTCAGCACCCCCAATCCCTCAAGCCCGGAAAGAGCAAACAGCCTGTACATATTTTCGGGTATGTTAATTACCCTGACAGAACCTCCGAGCAATTTCATCTGGCGGTATCTTCCGAGTACAAGACCGATTCCTGAGCTGTCCATAAACGATACCCCGGAAAAGTCAAGGTTTAACAGCTTTGGCTTAATTGATTCACAGATTCCGTCAAGCTTTGTGCGTATTCTTGCGGCAGAGTCATGGTCAAGTTCACCCTCAATGAACGCTGTCAGCACATTGTTTTCAAATTTTGTTTTGAGCATTTTAAACATCCTTTTTACTGAAAATTCAGCTCGCTATTTTGCCTTATAAAGGCAAATAAAAACTCCATAACTATATAATAATAGATATGGAGTGAAAATTTTGTTTTATTATGTTGCAGATAAAATTATTTGTTAAGTGTGGTAAGATAATTATAAAAATCCTCAAAACTTCCGTTTTTGTATGATGAATAATCCTTATCATTACGGTTTATAATGCAGTCGGTAATTAAAAATGTGTCAAAACCGAGTTCGGCGGAGCACAAATCTTCGTCAACATCATTGCCGACCATAAGGCTTTCTTTTGGAGAAATGTCGCATTTTTCGCATAAATCTTTAAAATACAGAAGATTGGGTTTACAGCTTGACGAGTTGTCATAAACGGTAATATATTCAAAATCTTCGGGATTAAGTCCTGCCCATTCAAGTCTTTTATATGTAGCCGGCTTAGGAAAAATCGGGTTTGTTGCGGCAATTACTTTGTATCCGTTTTCTTTTGCAAAATCAACACATTTTTTTGCATAAGGATTAACAAAGGTTGCGGTCTTTGCGGCAACAAATTCATTATTATAATAATCGGTAAACATATCTTCGTATTTAATAAGGTCAACACCGCTTACTTTTGCGGCGGCTTTCCAAAACACATCTCTGTTAAGTGCGGAACCGTCGTTTTTAGCCATTGCGCCAAGCCCTGCCATAATAGAATCGGTAAGCGCTTTCGGTTCGATTTTAAGTACAGGTATCATTTTTTCGCAGAGTGAACCGAAATAATATTTAACAAATTCGTGAACATCCATAGGTAAAAGTGTGCCGTCAACATCAAATAAAATATTTTTGTACATAGTCATACCTCCACAATAATTATACATTTTTTGTCAAATGATTGCAAGATTAAAAAAATTGTGTATAATAAAATTAGATTTTTAACTTATAAAAACGGAGGTAACAGTATGAAAATTGTATTGACGGACGCACAAACTGTTGTGGATAATCTTGTACCTGCCGACCGACTTTCACAGTTCGGAGAAGTGGTGCAGTACGGACTGTTAAAATATGACGAAGTTGCGGAAAAAATCGCAGACGCAGATATGGTTATCTGCAACAAAACCCGACTTGACGAGGGTTCATTAAAACTTGCAAAGAATTTAAAATATATCGGACTTTTTGCCACAGGATACAATAACATTGATATAGAATATTGCAGAAAGCACGGTATTACAGTCTGCAATGCGGGTTCGTATTCCACAAATGCCGTTGCACAGCATACTTTTGCATTAATTTTGGAGCATTACAGCAAGGTGCGTGAATATGCAAAATTTGTTGCCGACGGTCAATGGAAAAGGAGCAAGACTTTTTCGCCGTTTGTATATCCGCTAAACGAGCTTGCAGGAAAAACAATAGGTATTGTAGGATTTGGAAGTATCGGAAGTGCGGTTGCAAAAATTGCGCAGGCATTTGAAATGAAAGTCCTTGCGTATAATCGTTCCGAAAAACAGGCTGACGGAGTGGAGTTTGTAAGTTTTGACGAGTTGCTTGAAAGGAGCGACATTGTAACGGTTCATTGCCCGCTTAACAGCGATTCGGATAAAATGTTTGGCAAAGAGCAGTTTGCAAAAATGAAAAACAATGCATTGTTTGTGAATACCGCAAGGGGCGGAGTAATGGCAGAGAACGACCTTTACGATGCGTTGCAGAACGATATTATCGGCGGAGCGGCAGTAGATACCTTGGTTGTTGAGCCGATGGAGGAGGACTGTATTTTAATGCAGGCAAAGAATTGCATTATAACTCCTCACATCGCATGGGCGCCCGTTGAAACAAGGGAAAGATTGATGAATATTGTTGCAGACAATATCGGTTCATTTATAAACGGCACTCCTAAGAATGTTGTAAGTTGAGGTAATTATGGACGAAAGGCTTAAAAAGCAATTTGACTTTATAAAGGAAATTGACAAGGAAAAATTCATACAGCGTCAGACATTGCTTACAGGCGGAGAGCGCAAGGAAAACGATGCCGAGCACGCATGGCATATGGCGCTTATGACCGTGCTTTTGAGTGAGTATGCCAACGAAAAAATAGATGTTTTAAAAACGGTTACAATGCTTTTACTGCACGATATTGTGGAGATTGACGCAGGAGATACCTATTGTTATGACGAAGAGGGCAAGAAAACTCAACACGAAAGGGAACAGAAAGCGGCAGACAGAATTTTCGGACTTTTGCCCGACGACCAGTGCGAAAAGCTTAAAAATCTTTGGATTGAATTTGAAAATGCCGAAACAGCCGAGGCAAAATTTGCCCATACTATGGACAATGTTCAGCCCGTAATGCTGAATGACGCAACAGACGGTAAGATGTGGGCAGAGAGAAAAATAAAATTAAGCCAGGTGCTTGGCAGGCAAAAGAACACCCCAAAAGGTTCTGAAATTTTGGCGGAATATTCTTACATCAATTTTATAAAGCCGAATGTCGAAAAAGGCAGATTAATTGACGATACACAAAAAGATAGCTGAAAACCCCGTTCTTATCAGCGCTTTTATAATTGAATTTTGTCGCTTGTTGTGATATAATTATGAGCGAAAAACTAATAAAAGGGCGATAATCGTGGAGAAAAATGTTAAAAAAGAAGCGTGGCTACACTTTTGTGTAAGCTCAATCGGCGGATTTATGGGTGCGTACGCAATCATAAATCATTGCGACCTGCTTGCCTCATCGCAAACATCAAATATGATACACATTGTACATAATTTGTTTGAGCCGGAACATTCTTTATTAATTTATATGGTGCTTGCCGCTTTGGTGTATGCTTGCGGTAATGTGACATATGTGTTGCTCCACAAATTTATAAAACTTGATACAAAAATAATAAGTCTTGGTTTGACATCGGCTGCTTTTATACTTGTAAGCGTGCTCAATTTTGTAGAAAATTCGTACCTTGCAATGCTGCCGCTGTTTTTTGCCGCTCCTATTCAATGGAACGCTTACGCAGGCGATGCGGGATACGGCAGTTCAACAATTTTTTCGACCAATAATATAAGACAAACGGTAACATCGCTTACATCTTATCTTATTGACGGCGACATAAAGATGAAACGCAAAGCGCAGTTTTTCGGAATGACATTGCTTTTCTTCCATATAGGCGTTGCTCTTGCAAGCGTGGCTGAAATTTTTTGGGCAAGGGAGAGCATATGGTTAGGATTTTTACCGCTTGCAGTATCAGCTGTGTGCTGTATGTGGTACAAAGAGGTAAAGGTATTTTCTTTCGGCAAAAAGTCGGAAGCTTTAGAATCTATTGTTGAGGAACAAGTTAATATTTAATTATAATAATCTATAAAAAAGCCTTGCAGGATTTCGCCTGCAAGGCTTTTGTTGTGTGCAGATAAGCTTATGAATTTGCAATGAGTTGTTGTATATCTGTTACATCAAGCACATCTATTATGCCGTCCTGATTGTAGTCGGCAAGAATTTTCTGCTCATCGGAAAAATCTTTAGATTGAGAAATATACATTTGTAATTCCGTTACATCATTAACTGATATTTTTCCGTCTGAATTTAGATCGCCTAATAAACTGTCTAAAGTGATTTCTTTTCCAATATTATAATTAGTATCGTTGCCATTTATGAATCGGCTTATTTGAATTGCATCAGCAACATCAATAAGTTCATCATTATTTACATCTGCAATTCTTTTATCAATGTAATTACCGGTAGCGAGATATTGCATTAATAGTTCGACATCTTCCATGGTGATGTAACCGTCATAATTAATATCTCCTATTATTGATTTTGCATAATTCATATTTACAATCATATATTTTTTATCAGACGATACATTGTTATCTGATGATATTACAATGTAATATCAACCGTTTGGCAAAGTAAATGAACAGTCGGCAGTTTCTATATTTTCTTTTGATAATACCAATTCGTCAGTATGTGATTTGCTCGGCGGCTACAGAGAATTATCGGCAAAACAACAAAACATAGCTTTGGGAGTGATTTTAGGCTTGCTGAATTCCGAAAAAAATTAAGGTCATATCTGCTGTATTTGCAGATATGACCTGTTTTTTAAATATGAAGAATTGTTGTTGCAATTCCAAAGTAAATTAAAAGTGATAAGGCGTCGCAAATTGTGGTGATGAGCGGAGATGCCATTACGGCAGGGTCAACACCGATTTTGTGTGCGACCATAGGCAAGAACGAACCTATGAGTTTTGCCATTATAATAGTTCCGATAAGTGTAAGCGAAACTACAAGTCCGATAAAAAAGGCGTTTTCTTTGCCGTTTAAATCGAATATCATCAATTTTATAAAATTTGCGGCGGCAAGAGTGACACCGCAAAGGATAGATACTCTAAACTCTTTCCACAATACCTTGATTGCATTGCAGAATTTGATTTCACCAAGCGACAGAGCACGGATAACCGATACCGAAGCCTGCGAACCGGCGTTACCGCCTGTACCTGTAATCATCGGAATAAATGACGAAAGCACGATTACGCTTGCAAGCGCAGATTCAAAATGAGAAATGATAGCACTTGTAAATGTGGCTGAAAGCATAAGTACAAGCAGCCATGGAATACGCTTTTTGTAAATTCCGAAAACACTTGTTTTCATATAAGGCTTATCGGAAGGCATTACGGCAGCCATTTTTTCAATATCCTCGGTTGCCTCTTCCTGCAAGACATCAATAGCATCGTCGATTGTTACAATGCCGACAAGTCTGTTTTCGGTATCTACAACGGGGAGCGCAAGAAAATTATAGTTAGAAAACATCTGCGCTACTTTCTCCTGGTCGTCAAGAGTGTTTACACAAATTACATTTTCTTCCATTATCTCCGAAACAATAACATCATCGTCAGATAAAAGCAGATCCTTTACGCTTGTAATACCGATAAGTTTTGAGTTGTCATCCGTAACATAACAAATGTAGATAGTTTCTTTATCTACACCTGTTCGTCTGATTCTTTTTATAGATTGCTCGGCTGTCATTTCGGGACGAAGTACAATGTACTCGGTTGTCATAATTGAGCCTGCACTGTCCTCGGGATATTTGAGCAGTTCGTTAACAGTTTTTCTTGTATCCTTGTCTGCTTGCTTTAAAATTCGCTTAACAACATTTGCGGGCATTTCCTCAACAAGGTCAACCACATCGTCAATAAAAAGCTCGTCAACAACTTCTTTAAGCTCTGTATCGCTGAATCCGTGAATCAAGAGCTTTTGAGTTTCGTCATCCATTTCCACAAATGTTTCGGCGGCAAGCTCTTTCGGCAAAATTCTGAAAAGCAGAGGAGTTTTTTCGTCCTGCAGCTCTTCAAATATAGTAGCAATATCGTATGGCTTAAGGGTGACAAGAATATCTCTTAGAGTGTTAAACTTTTTTTCTTCAAGCAGCACTCTGATAGTTTCGGTTATACCAACCTTAACTGTTTCCATCATCTTTCCTCCTTCAGCTGTTTAGGGAGTAAAGACGAGCACCATATTCAGTTTATATATTGAGCGACAAAAAATGAACGCAATAGCGGTCATTTCGTTTGTTGCAACTTCGCCCAGGTACTGCGCCTTTATTACCGTCTGCGTCCATTAATTTTTCACCCCAAATTCTTAAGATAATATTATCGGGATATAAATCCCATACATATTTATTTTAGTTTATTTTGTATTTATTGTCAATGAATTTTTGAATAAATATTATAGCTTTTTTGTTATTGACGATAGACTTAAATGTTGACATTTGATGTACGAAATAGTATAATTTATGTGATAAATATGTGAAAACACAAATGTTTGTCTAAATTTTGAAAGGCGGATAGCAAATGATTTGTCCTAATTGTAACAAAGAAATTAAAGATGACAGTAAATTTTGCATTTTTTGTGGTGCAAATGTTCAATCACAGAGTAATGCCAGAAATGATGTACAAAACAATGCACAGAGTGTTCAGCCGCAGGTAAATACTCCGCAGTATAATCAACCGCAACAGAGTGTTTCGGCACAATCGCAAAACCCACAGTTTCAGCCTAATAATTTTCAGCCTGCAGGTGTTAATCAGGGAGTTTTCGTTCAACCTGCAAAGCCTAAAAAGCCGATGAATAAAAAGTTGCTTTTTGGTATTATAGGCGGCGCTTGTGCGTTATTAATCATTATTATTGTATCCTTGGTTCTCGTTGCTAATCATAAAACTAAAATTAATCTTAGTGATTATATCAAAGTAAGTTATGACGGATACGACGCATACGGCACAGCTTCAGCAGAGTTTGATTACGATAAGTATTTAGATGATCTGATGAAGGCGTCATCTTCGTTTAAAAAAGCCTATAATTCGGATATTACATGTAAAAAACTCTATGATTCGGATATTACATGGAGTTCGATTGCCGATTATTATGATGCGGTAGATATTGACTACGATCTTGATAAAACAAGCGGTCTTTCAAACGGTGATACGGTAACGGTAAATTTTGAATATGACAATGATGCCGCAGCACAATACAAGATTGAGTATGTTGGCGAATCGAAAGAATATACTGTTGAGGGACTTAAAGAAACCAAGAAAATAGACCCATTTGAGGGTGTTACAGTTGAATTTTCAGGTACATCACCAAATGTATATGCCAAAGTAGTAAACAATTCAAAAGATGAGGTATATGAGAACATTTATTATGACCTTAGCAAAAGCTACGATATAAAAATCGGCGATACAATTACTGTTACAGTGAGCAATGACCCGGAGCGTTTTGTTGAGGATTACGGTTGTGTATTTACTTCAACCACAAAGGACTTTAAGTGTACCGCTGTTGATCAATATGTGTCAAAGACGGCAGATATTAAAGAAGATACACTTAATGCTATGAAAAAGCAGACCGAAGATGTTATCAATGCATATTTTGCAGGTGAAAATAAGTATATCGGTGTGTCTGATTTGAAATTTGAAGGTACATACTTCCTTTATACAAAAGATGAAAACGGCTGGAACTGGGACGGCAATAACCAGATTTACATTATCTACAGCGGTAAGGTAAAGAGCGTTGAGGATAAAAAGGCGTTTGACGAAACCACTGTTTATTTCCCTGTTAGATTTAAAGACATTATGCAGTATGCTGACGGAACACAGAATGTTGACTTGAACAATACCTCCATTTCAGGTGAAACCAATCTTGAGTATTATTACAGAAATGTTGACGGTTATACCAACAAGGGCGATATGTACAAAGAACTTGTCGAGTCGCAGAAAGCTGATTATACCGAGGAAATCACCGATGAACTTAAGTAATTGAGAAAAATATAAAACGAGGCTTACCGCAAGCCTCGTTTTTTAATGCAAAACAACAAATATTGCATAGCTTATTGATTTTTTATGAATTTTAGTTATAATAGAATGAGTGTTACAATATATTATTACGGAGGTTATTATGAACGGTTTGGTTAAAAAATATTTACCCTATGGTGTGGTAATCCTTTTGATTTATATGCTCGTGCCGATTATCTTTATTTCAAAATCTTTGCAGGGATTTTCGACAGTGGCATATTATTTTATTTTCCCGGCAACTGCAATAGTGTGCGCCGCAATGTATTGTTCAAAGTACGGAATGGACTTTTTGTTTACACTTATAGCTCCTGTCGTATTCATTCCGAGTATGCTTATTTATAACGGCGGTTTCCACCTTACAAACATAATTCTTTTGGTTGCTTACCTTATTTCGGGTATTTTCGGCTTGTTTGTCGGCGATATTGCTTTTGGCGATAAGCGTAAAAAAGCAGAGGCAGAGGCAGAGGCGGAAGCAGAGGAAAGATTGCTTGCGGCTAAGCGCAGAAACGAAGAATTTGTAAATGAAAAGGCTGCCGAGGCAGAAGCACCGAAAGCTGTAGAAACAACATACGATTTAAATGATGATGACGATGATTTTGATTACAGTAAATACGCTTCCACCGATAAGGTAACCGATGAAAGCGAAATCGATGATATATTAAATGAATTTGGTTCTTCAAAAAATAATTAAATGCAATAGAGATTAGTATCCCATGCAGGAATGTACGGATGATGCCGCAAATATATTTTGTATTCAGGATTTATTCCCGAAATCAAAAGCGGCAGTCTGAAAATATCTTCAAATCTGTGATACGCTGAAAAGTTGAGCTTTGGCTTAAACATTTTCAGCGTATTTTTCATGCCCAAAATTGTTTCAAAGTCAGCGCCCTCAACATCTGCTTTTACATATGTTGCCGCCCGCCCGCACAAAATTGTATCAACGGCGGCAACGGGAGTTTTTGTGTTGCTTTCGTTTACTATGGCACTGTTACGGCCTGCCTTGTTGTTAAAACAAAGAGTGGTGTTGTGACTGTACGCACCGAGCTGCCAGAGTTCAAGATTTTTCATTTCCGAGCAATGCGCCTGTAATTTACTGTAGTTTTTGGCATTCGGTTCAAGTGCGGTAATAAATTTGTATTTGCCTTTTGTGTAATGCAAAAATTCGTCTACAGTATCTCCGTTGTATGCGCCGAGGTCAACATAGGTTTCGTCTTCACCGAGCGACAGGAGAGAGAAAGCCTCGTCTTTATCGGTTGTAATTCCGTCAAGCAGAGAGAGTTCTCCTGTTTTGTAAAATTCAAGAATATTATCAAAAACTTTTACTGATAAATCATCTGCAAGCAAATTTCGGGCACTTGTTATGCTTTCTTTATTTTTTTTCGCAAATTCTTCGTCAAAAAGAATATCGCCGAATGCAGGAACACTCGGAACAACGACTTTATGCTTTTTGGCAATTTCAAAAATATTTTGCATAACATCGGGCAGTTGAGTGGCAAAGCAAAGTGCAATTATAAAATCTGAATACTCATTTTCAAAGTCACTTAGCTTTTTTACCGTGAATTCGTGAAAACTCTGACCTCTTACAAAATCATCGCTTGCCATAACTCCGCTTGCGGTTATTCCGTATTTTTTAAAAGCGGACAGAACTTTGTCTGCGCCGTCACCCATTCCGTAAAGAATAATCGGCAAATCGGAATTTTTAAGATAATTCCATATATAATCTTTATTGATTTCCATTGTTTCACCTACAACAAAGCCACCGCAAAAAACGGTGGCTGAATTTTTATAATTAATAATGAGCAATTATACATTGAATCTGAAAAGAACAACATCTCCGTCTTTCATAACATATTCTTTGCCCTCGCTGCGAACAAGACCTTTTTCTTTTGCTGCCGACATACTTCCGCAAGCAATGAGGTCGTCATAAGCAATTACTTCGGCACGAATAAATCCACGCTCAAAGTCGGTGTGAATCTTACCTGCCGCCTGCGGAGCTTTTGTACCTTTCTTAATTGTCCATGCTCTTACTTCCTGCTTGCCGGCTGTAAGGTAAGAAATAAGACCGAGAAGTGAGTAGCACTCGCTGATAAGCCTGTCAAGACCGCTCTGTTCAAGTCCCATATCGGAAAGGAAAAGTTCTTTTTCTTCTTTATCCATCTCTACGATTTCAGCCTCAATTTCAGCGCAGATAGGGAGAACGCCTGCTTTTTCTTCAGCGGCAATTTTCTGAACTGCCTTGTAACCCTCGTTAGAATCAAGACCGTTTGAAAAATCCTCTTCGCTCATATTTGCGGCATAAATTACAGGCTTGGTTGTGAGCAATGCAACATCAGAAAGCAAAAGAGCCTCATCTTCGTTACACTCTACACTTCTTGCGGGTTTGCCTGCCTCGAGTGTCTCAAGCACACGCTTGTAGAAATCAATATCTTTCTGATATTTTTTGTCGCCCTTAAGCATTTTCTGCGTTCTGTCGATTTTACGCTCAAGCATTTCTACATCCGATAAAATAAGCTCAAGGTTGATTGTTTCAATATCTCTTGCAGGGTCAATAGAACCCTCAACATGAATGATGTCATCGTTTTCAAAACAACGAACAACATGAACGATAGCGTCACACTCACGAATATTTGAAAGGAACTTGTTGCCAAGACCCTCACCCTTTGACGCACCTTTTACAAGACCTGCAATATCAACAAATTCGATTGATGCGGGGGTATATTTGTCCGGGTCATACATTTCCGCAAGCTTGTCAAGACGCTTGTCCGGAACAGCTACAACGCCTACATTTGGCTCTATTGTACAGAACGGATAGTTTGCACTTTGAGCACCTGCATTTGTGATTGCGTTAAAAAGTGTGCTTTTACCAACATTAGGTAAACCTACAATGCCTAATTTCATTATCTTTTACTCCTCAAAATTGATTGGCATACTTGCCTAATCAATATTTTTATTGTATCATAATAATAAGTATATCACAATTTTTCGTGATAGACAACAGGGAAAGGTGATTATTATGGAAGAAAAAACTCTCACTAAAACAATAAAAGTAGAAGAAGAGCAGCTTGCGGTGTCTATGGGCAGCGGCGGACTTGCCGTACTTGCTACTCCCGCAGTGGTTGCTCTTATGGAAAATGCGGCTTTTGAACTGTGCGAGGAAATTTTAAATAATGACGAACTTACAACAGTAGGTACAGCAATTTCTATAGAACACACAAGTCCTACTCCTCTCGGCGCAGAGATTTCCGCTACAGCCGTATTAAAAGAAAATGACGGCAGATTCTTTAATTTTGAAGTAAGCGCAAGTGACGCAAAAGGAATTATTGCAAAGGGAACTCACACAAGAGTGAGCGTAAAGGCTGAAAAATTCCAGAAAAAGGCGGATGAAAAGTTTAATGGTTAAGCACGATTACATACTTTTTGACCTTGACGGCACTATCAGTAAAAGTGCCGACGGTATAAAATATTCTCTCGAAAATGCAATAA
This sequence comes from Ruminococcoides bili, assembly GCF_040093295.1. NCBI lineage: Bacteria > Bacillati > Bacillota > Clostridia > Eubacteriales > Oscillospiraceae > Ruminococcoides > Ruminococcoides bili. The sequence continues at coordinate 3,382 of NZ_JBBNJY010000026.1, read as the reverse complement.
AACAAATGGGAAAACCCGTGCCCGATCTTAGCGATTACACATTGTATATAGGTCCGCCGTTAATTGATACATTTTTGAATATCTGCCACTTTTCTCAAGAGGAAAGTCTGCGTGGCGTAGAGGTTTACAGAGATATTTATAATACAAAAGGTAAATTTGTAAACAAAGCTTATGACGGAATTGAAGAACTGCTTAAAAAAATCAAAGCTGACGGAAAGAAGATTGCGGTTTGTTCGTCTAAATATGAATTGTTTGCCAAAGAGATTATTGAAATTCTCGGACTTTCACAGTATTTTGACGCAGTGTGCGGTTCTACGCTTGACGGCAGCCGAAAAGATAAAAAAGATTTGATTCCGTATGCACTTAATTCTCTCGGTACAAGTCTTGAAAAAGACAGGGAAAACGCTGTGATTATCGGCGATACCTACTTTGATACCAAAGGCGCTGTTCAGACGGGGATTGATTTTGTCGGCGCAAACTACGGCTACGGCGATATTGAACAGATGAAGAAAGAGGGCGGAAAGGTTTTTGCCGACACTCCTCTTGAAATTTATAATCTTATTTAATGCAATTTGCGCACACAGCTTTCATATACATATAAAGTATATGGAGGTTTTGAAATGTTTGTTTTACGATTTAAAAAGAAACGATTTATTGTAGCATTAATTGTTGTTTTGGCAGTGATTACCGTATTTATAATTCTTATAAACGCAGATTTCACACATGTGGAAGATTATGCGGAATTTAATTCTGAAAACTATTCGCTAAAGGCTGACAGCAGTGATGACAGAATAAAATTTTTTCAACAGTTGGGAATAAATGCGGTTGACGAATCGGTTGACGAGGTAATTATTCCGCAGGATTTTAACAGCGTATATGAAAAGTATAACGAAATTCAGAAAAAATCCGTATTTGATTTGAGCAATTATGCGGGTAAGCCCGCAAAACGCTATACATACAGTATTGATGACGGAAAAAAGGCTGTTATACTCGTTTATAAAAACCGAATTATCGGCGGTCACATAACAAGCGGCGTATACGGAGAAGATTATCTGCCTTTGTTTTAGGCAGAAAGGAAGGTAAAATGGACAGACTTGATAAAATTTTGGTTTCTCAAAATGTCGGCAGTCGCAAAGAAGTACAAAAACTTATAAAAGACGGTGCAGTATGCGTAAACGGAGAATGTATCAAACAGCCGCAACACAAAGTAGATGCTGTGGCTGATGACATTACCGTCGGCGGACAACCTCTTTTGTACAGCAAATATGTTTATATAATGATGAACAAACCTGCCGGAGTTCTATCCGCAAGCAACGATAAAAGAGCGGAAACCGTAATAGACCTTTTGCCTGAGGAGTTTCAGCGCCCCGGCTTATTCCCGGCAGGCAGATTGGACAAGGATACCGAGGGACTTCTTATTATTACAAATGACGGGGAATTTGCGCACAATATGCTTTCGCCGAAAAAACATGTCGAGAAAAAGTACATAGCACAGCTTGACGGTGAAATTACCGAAGAAATGATAAGTGATTTTGAAAACGGTATTGTATTTGCCGACGGAACACGCTGTATGCCTGCAAAACTTGAAATTTCCGGCGAAAATCCGGATAAAACGACCGCAATTGTAACGATTTGCGAGGGTAAATTCCACCAGGTAAAGAAAATGTTTGCGGTATGTGGAAAAAATGTTGTGCACCTTAAACGAATATCAATCGGCGATTTGTATTTGGATAGCAATTTGCATATAGGAGAGACTAAAATGTTATCGGAATTAGACAAAATGTCAATCTTTATGGGCAATATGCACTAAAATCAGGCAGTATTTTTTAACTAGTCGCTGAATTAAATAAAATAATGACTAAAATTTTAGTCAAAATCAGTATAGTAAAAAAACAGCAAAAGTGATATATTATTAACTGTAATAAAGCAAAACAGTATTTTCTTTGATATAGATTTTCGGATTTTTGCTTCATCGGATTATTGGAGGTTTATAAAAATGGCAAATGTATCTTTAAGACACATCTATAAAATCTATGACGGTGGCGTTACAGCCGTAACAGATTTTAACCTTGAAATTGCAGACAAGGAATTTATTATTCTCGTTGGACCGTCAGGTTGCGGTAAGTCAACTACACTTCGTATGATCGCAGGTCTTGAGGATATCTCAAAGGGTGAACTTTACATCGGCGATATGCTCGCTAACGATGTTGCACCTAAGGACAGAGATATTGCAATGGTATTCCAGAACTATGCTCTTTATCCGCATATGACTGTATATGATAATATGGCTTTCGGTCTTAAGCTCCGTAAAACTCCTAAGGACGAGATTAAGAGAAGAGTAGAAGAGGCAGCTCGTATCCTCGGTATTGAGCAGTATCTCGACAGAAAGCCAAAGGCTCTTTCAGGTGGTCAGAGACAGCGTGTTGCTCTTGGCCGTGCTATCGTTCGTGACCCTAAGGTATTCTTACTTGACGAGCCGCTTTCTAACCTTGACGCTAAGCTCCGTGCTCAGATGAGAACAGAGATTTCTAAGCTTTACCAGAGACTCGGTACAACATTCATCTATGTAACTCATGACCAGACAGAGGCTATGACAATGGGTACAAGAATTGTTGTTATGAAGGACGGCTTCATTCAGCAGGTTGATACTCCACAGCATCTCTATGACAAGCCATGCAATATGTTCGTAGCAGGCTTTATCGGTTCACCGCAGATGAACTTTATCGACGCTACACTTAAGAAGGTTGGTTCAGAGTATGCACTTTGCTTTGACAAGTATCAGATTATCGTTCCTTCTGAAAAGACAAAGGGCGGCGTGCTTGATCCATATGTAGGCAAGGAAGTAGTATTCGGTATTCGTCCTGAGCATGTTCACGATGAGCCTGAGTTCCTCGCTAAGTGCGCAAGCGACAACGGCGTTGTTGATTGTAATGTTGATGTTACAGAGCTTATGGGTGCTGAGATTTACCTTTATGTAAATATCGGTGGTATCCCTGTAACTGCAAGAGTTGAGCCTACTTCAACCGCTAAGCCTGGTGACAGCATTAAGGCTGCATTTGAGCTTGATAAGATCCACATCTTTGATAAAGAAACAGAGCGTACAATTATTAACTGATTTTAATATGTACTTATTTAAGGCGGAGCGCATTGTGCTCCGCCTTAGTTTGCTTTTAGAATTCTTGTTTTTTATCAAAATTGAGATAAATTATTGTTTAGCGGAGTGTCGGTCGGGGATTAAAATTTAGCTAACGCTAAATTATCCTCCCAAAAGCAAAAAAAGTTTACTCAATTTTTTCAAAAATTGCGGGTTTGGGCTGCGCCCATAAAATCTTCCGATATAACAATTTATCAGGCGCAAACAGCCACGCTGTTTGCGTGCTTG
>NZ_JBBNJY010000025.1:0-28840 GCF_040093295.1 Ruminococcoides bili | reverse complement strand
AAGCGACCAAGATCTCTCTTAGTCGCTTTGCATAATTATTTCTTTATAACTTTGTCTAACTTTTTGGGGTCAGTTCAAATGTGCGAATGACCGTTTTTTGGTTTAAAATTCAATTGTACATGTATCCTCATACAAAGCTCTATCTCCCGAAACTCCGCTTGCCCATGCGTGGGTTTCAGAATCTTCTTCTATCATTCTGAATTCTAAAATATTTTTTCCCGATGCATTTTTGTACTTTTCAATATCCTCTTTATCTACTAAAATATAATAATAGCAATTCATATCAGCGGCACAATACTGTGTTGTATATGCTGTAGTATCGTTTCCGTTAATCTTTGCACTGAGCATCTCAAACTTTACAGTTTTATCTGTTTTATTATGTGCATATAATCTTAATCTATCATATTTTTCTGATGAGGTGTGGTCTGTATCTAAATACAATAAAGTACCGTATTCATTGTCAAAAACAACCTGTTCGGTATTTGTATTTTCTCTTGCCGGCGGAGTGATTTCGTCAGCTGTTTTGCCTGTTGGATACAAATAAAATATTTGATTACAATAAAATGTTTCTTCGTCAGAATAATTTTCAGTATTATATACCTGTAGGTTAAATGCCACTTCATCAATAGAATTTATACCGCATTTTTTAATTTGTTCAAGATCAAATTCTATGCTGAATGAATCTGTTTCGCCCGGATCTGTGCAACCATAGCCAACCCTACCAATATCATGGCAATAATACCTGTTTACATAAAAGTAATCGCTAAAATCTGTATCAACTTCTATTTCTTCATCTGTTGTTTTATTTTTGAGTTCTGCTTTTACCTCAAATCTGTTACTATACATCTCACAACCCGTGACAGTGACAGTACACTTGTCGTTATCAAAAAGCACCTGTTCATCAAGGCTGTAATCAATTTGAGTTAATCCGTCTTCTCCGTTGTCAGCTCCGCTGTTCTCATCGGAAATATTGCTGTTTATTTGAGAAACAACATCATCGATGTTTTTATCCTTATTTTTGTTATTCACTACCACCGCAGCCGTAATTCCGCCAATAACAACAGCAAAAGCTGCAACTATTGCAAAAAGTTTTAAAAGAATTGATTTTGACATTAATTTTCCTCCAAATTCGCCTATATTTTTTTCTGCTTTTAATGTACTGCTTTTCGGTTCTAAATTTTGAGATGTTATATTTATCTTCGGAACAATTAAGTTTTTTGCCTCTGTAATGAAAAGAGAAGTAAAAAACGGAACGGGTACAACAATGTGCAATTTATCGTTGTTTTCCTCTTCATACTTTAAAATTGCCTTTTTCATTTTTGCTCTGGCAAGATTAAGGCGTGACATTACAGTACCCGCAGGGCAATCTTCAACCTCTGCAATTTCTGTTATTGACATTTCATCAAAATAATACATAAAAACGGCTCTGTATTGTACTTGCGACAAAGTATTCTGCATAATTTCTAAAATTATTCTGCGATTTTCATTATCGGTTATATATTCCTCTGGAATTGTTATTTCCGAAGTTTCAGAATAATTCTCAAGAATTTCATCATCAAGCTGCAGTTCCTGTTTGGCTTTAAAAAAGTCCTTACATTTATTTACCGCAATTTTCTTAACCCATACAGGGAATTTAGCGTTTTCTTCAAGAGTATTCAACTTTAAAAATGCGGTAACATATGTATTTTGCATAATTTCCTCTGCGTGAGTTTCGTTTTTCAACAAACTTATGCAGGTAAACCACACCTCTTGCTGTGTAAGATAATACAACCTGTCAAATGCCGTATTATCACCGTTTTTGGCTTTAATTACTAAACTACTTATTTCTTCCATAAATATCTCCTTTAAATCAGTATAAAAAGCAGTACATAATATAGACGATTGAAAATCAACTTCCATTTAATTTTTTTAAAATTTTTAATATTTTTTTAAATTTTTTTGATTTATGATTTTTATTATTTTTGTGCTAAATTTTATTATATCATAAAAACGCTGTTTATGGGTATTTATTTTTTCAAACTTTTAATACGAATAATTACAAATGACTTTTTAAAAATTTTTTGTAACTTTTACATAAATTTTACTTGAAATATTTAAGATTTAACAATATAATAAGAATAATAAGGAGTGATATAATGACTTCAACAATTGATGTAAAAAAGAAACAAGATTTAAAAAAATGGCTTGAAATGCCTTACAATAACAGAGAGCTAAGCTGGCTCGATTTTAACGCCCGTGTACTTGAAGAGGCTTTTGAAAAGGAAAATCCTATAATGGAAAGGTGTAACTTCCTTTCTATTACAGCGTCTAACCTTGACGAATTTTTTATGGTTCGTGTTGCAGGCGTACTTGATAATATTCATCGTGGCACAAATAAGCCCGACCCGTCGGGACTTACACCTAAAATGCAGATGAAAAAAATCAGTGAAAAAGTACATGCTTTTGCCGAAAAGCAGTACAACTGCTACAATCGTTCCATTATTCCGTCACTGAGAGCAAACGGTATTAACTTTGTTAAGGCAGATGAAATGACCGACGAGCAAAAAGCATTTGCAGACGATTATTTTCAGAGAGTGGTATTCCCTGTTCTCACACCGATGGCGGTTGACACAAGCCGACCTTTCCCATTGCTTGCAAACAAAAGTCTTAACATTGCAGTTCTGCTTACAAATGCAGAGGGAGAAGAATTTTATGCGCTTGTACAAGTGCCGTCAATCCTTCCGAGATTTTTGGAACTTCCCACAAAAGGCAAGCGTGACTTTATAACCCTTGAAAGAATTATTACTATTCATCTCGGCGAACTGTTTGAGCTTTATAACATCAAACAGTCGGCAGCTTTCAGAATCACAAGGGACTCTGACCTTGACATTGACGAGGACACGGAAGACCTTATGGAGGAAATTAAAAAATCCATTAAAAAGCGTCAGCGAGGTGTGCCTGTAAGACTTGAGTTTTCTAAAAAATGCCACAAGTCAATCCGCAAATTCCTTGTAGATGCATTGCATGTAACCGAGGATGAAATTTATGTACAGCACGGTCCGCTTGATCTTACTTTCCTTTCTAAATTTGCAAGAATAAAGGGCTGCGAAAAGCTCTGTTTCGAGCCTATTACACCTGTAAATCCGCCTGCCGAATTTTATGATTGCGATGATATTTTCGAGGCTATCCGTGAAAAAGACAGACTTGTTCATCATCCGTATGAGAGTTTTGATGTGGTGGTTGACTTTGTCAAAAAAGCCGCAAAAGACCCGAATGTACTTGCAATCAAGCAGACTTTATACCGTGTAAGCGGTAACTCTCCTATCGTTGCGGCACTTATTAAAGCCGCCGAAAACGGCAAACAGGTTACTGTACTTGTAGAACTTAAAGCTCGTTTTGACGAAGAAAATAACATTCAGTGGGCAACCAAACTTGAAAAAGCAGGCTGTCATGTAATTTACGGTCTTACAGGTCTTAAAACCCACTGTAAAATCTGTCTTGTTGTACGAAAAGACGAGGACGGAATCCGCCGTTATCTGCATATGGGTACAGGTAACTACAACGACAGCACCGCAAGGTTCTACACAGACATCGGTATGTTTACCTGCCGTGAAGAATACGGCCTTGACGCATCGTCATTATTCAACACACTTACAGGCTATTCTTTACCGCCCGAATACAATAAATTTATTGTTGCTCCTCAAGGTATGCGACCTTTCTTTGAGGAAATGATAAGAAAAGAAATCGAAAATGCAAAACAGGGACTTCCCGCATCAATCACTGCAAAGGTAAATTCACTTGTAGACCCCGCAATTATCAGCTTGCTTTACGAGGCATCGCAGGCAGGCGTAAAAATTGAACTTATCGTGCGTGGTATTTGCTGTCTTATCCCCGGATTAAAGGGATGGAGTGAAAATATAAAGGTAATCAGCATTGTAGGACAACTCCTTGAGCACAGCCGAATTTTTAAATTTGAAAACAACGGCAATCCGCTCTACTACCTTGGCAGTGCAGACTGGATGCAGAGAAACCTTGACAGACGAGTTGAACTTGTGTTCCCTGTTGAGGACGAAGACATTAAAAACAGGGTTGAACAGATTTTAAAAGTTACGCTAAAAGACACGGTAAATGCAAGAAAGCAGTTACCCGACACCACATATCACCTTGTAGATAAGCGTGGCAGAAAACGACTTAACAGCCAAAAACATTTTTCAAAACTTGCACAACAGGCACAAAATGCCGTTAAAAAACAGACATATGTAAGAACAGTAGGCACTCCTATGGTACCTGCAAAGGAAGGAGAAAAAGCAGAATGAAAAGAATCGGTATTTTAACAAGCGGCGGTGACTGTCAGGGACTTAACTCTACTATCCGTGCAGTCGCAAAAACACTTTATCAGAATTACGGCAATGACGGCGTGCAGATTATCGGCATTATTGACGGCTACCGAGGACTTATTTACAACGAAACAAGGATGATGAAACCTGATGATTTTTCGGGTATTCTTACAAGGGGCGGTACTATTCTCGGCACATCAAGACAGCCGTTCAAACTTATGAGAGTTATTGACGAAAACAGCGTTGATAAAGTTGCCGAAATGAAAAAGAACTATAAGAAGCTTGAGCTTGACTGCCTTGTTGTTCTCGGCGGAAACGGCACACAGAAAACCGCAAACCTCTTGCGTGAAGAGGGCTTGAATGTTGTTTCTCTGCCAAAAACAATTGACAATGACCTTTGGGGTACAGATAAAACATTTGGTTTTCAGAGCGCCGTTGACATTGCAACAAATGTTATCGACTGTATTCACACCACCGCAACCTCACACGGAAGAGTTTTCATTGTTGAGGTTATGGGTCACAAGGTTGGCTGGCTGACTTTGTATGCAGGTATTGCCGGCGGTGCGGATGTTATTTTAATTCCGGAAATTCCGTACGATATTAATTCCGTAATTAATACAATTAAGAAAAGAACCGAAAGCGGAAAGAAATTTTCAATTCTTGCCGTTGCAGAGGGTGCAATTTCAAAAGAGCTTGCGGCTATGCCGAAGAAAAAAAGAAAAGCCGCTATGGCTGAAATCGCATATCCGTCAATCTCATACAAAATTGCAAAAGAAATTCAAGACGCAACAGGTCAGGAAACAAGAGTTACCGTACCCGGACATTTCCAGAGAGGCGGAAGTCCTGACGCATACGACCGTGTGCTCTCCACCCGTTTCGGTATTGCAGCTGCCAAACTTATCATAAACGGTGACTACGGCAAAATGGTTGCACTTGTAAATAATAAAGTAGTTGCAGTTCCGCTCGAAGAAATCGCAGGTAAACTTAAAGCCGTTCCTGCCGACCACGAAATAGTAGCCGCCGCAAGAAAGATGGGCATCTGCTTTGGCGACGAAAAATAATTAACAATTTGAGCTTGAAATGTTGAAAACTTTGGCAGTGTGAGTATTAACCTCACACTGCCGTTTTCTTTATTATATCGTTTTACAAAAACTAATCTTCCACTCCTTATCAAAACCAAAAAAAATTGCCCGAAAAAGCAAAAATCTCATTTCAAAATCAATGAAATGAGATTTCTGCTAATATAAAAATCAAACTTCCAATTTCTTAACCACTGAAATAGAAACAATGTAAGAAACCACTAAATAAACTATAATGCAAACTCCGCTTGCGAGTAATGTTTGTACCGAAATGTTATTTACTGCAAGGGTAGAAACCGCATTACCAAGCCATAAACAGCTTAAATTAATATGTAAGTATGAGCTGATTATCGATATTCCTGTTGGCAAAGCCAAAAGAGCAAGCAACGAAACAACTATTGCAGGAGCGCTCTTTTTAAAGATTGAACACAGCATAAAGAATATGCCGGCAAATGAGATAAGTCCAAACACAAGGATAATTAATTGCGGAATAAACAGAGCGTATATTGAGCCGATGTTATGATATAAAGCGCTTGATAGCGCAAAAACAACAACTAAATTGAGGATTACCATAAAAAGGGTGCTGACAATAACCGCCATAAACTTTGCCGTAAAAATCCACTGTCTGCTGTAACCTCGTGAAATAATATTTTTCAATATGCCGTTGTCAAAATCATTGCAAATAAAGCTGCAAATAAACATTAGTATATATACTGTAACGGGACTTGTTTTAAAAAATCCTATTGCACTGATAATACCGGACTCCGGTGATACTATTCACTGCATATTTTGCGAAGATTGTAACGAAAACATACCGAATGAGCAAAGCAGGTAAATCAAACTAAGTGCAACCGATGCAAAAGTCCAAATATAAAAGCTTTTGTTTTTGAAAAGCTTACGAAGTTCAAATAATAATAACCTTTTCATTTTATGCCCCTACCTTGCGTAAAAAGTATTCTTCAAGATTAATTGCGTGAATAGAAATCTGATTTACCGTAACACCATTTTCAACAAGATATTTATTAATTTGACCCGTTCTGTCAATCATTGAGTCAAGATAAACAGATTTATTATAAATATGTATCTGTTGAGGCGGCATAATTTTTGATAAAATCTCCGCCGCTTTTTGCGGATTGTCAGGCACAATTAAAACTCTGTCGCTGCATTTTTGTGAAAGCTCAACAGCGGAAATTTCTTCTATAAGTTTGCCGTCATGAATAAATCCATATCGTGTGGCAATCTTTGACAGTTCCTCAAGCAAATGGCTTGAAATCATAAAGGTAATTTTCTTTTCGGTTTTTAGTCTGATGATTAAATCACGAATCTCCATAATACCTGTCGGATCAAGTCCGTTTATCGGTTCGTCAAGAATAAGCAATTCTGGATTGCCGAGCAAAGCCATAGCAATTCCAAGTCGCTGGCGCATACCGAGCGAAAACTGTCCTGCTTTTTTGTTGCCTGTATTGCCAAGACCTACAAAATCAAGAATTTTCCTGACACTTTTGTCTGAACTTCCTGTAAGAATTGCCATTCTCTTCATATTTTCGTATGCGGTGCAGTTTTTATAAATTGACGGAAACTCAATGAGCGAACCGATTTTCTTCCTTGCAGTGTTGAGCGGCTCACCGCCAAAGAGGGTAATTTCGCCACTGTCGGGAAAAGCAAGCCCTAACACATGGCGCATAAATGTAGTTTTGCCTGCGCCGTTCTTGCCCACAAATCCGTAAATATCACCTTTGTTTATCGTAAGGCTGATGCTGTTAGAAACAATTTTATAACCGTATTTTTTCACTAAATTTTGTGTCGATAATATTGCACTCATAATTATTCTCCGTAATTAGTTTTTAGCGTCATAAATTCTTATTAAGAGGTCAAGAACCTTGAAGTAGAGCCAAATTACTGTAAATGCCAAGCCAAATGAAACTGACCACTCGTATTCTTTTGGGCGCTGATTTTCAACTGTTTCACGAATAATCTGAAAGTCGCTGATAAGAAACAAAGCTGCGATAATAATAAAAATAACTGACATTGCTATGTCAAAGATAGGATTTCCTGCGAAAATCATTACATAACCTCTTGTTGCAGTAATGAGGTAGCCGATAAAAGCAAGGATTGAAATGCTTATTGTTGAAAGTAAAAGTGCAAGTGTAACAGATTTAAATTTTTCTGTTGCCTTAATCTTGCCTGAAGTATAGAGTAAAAGCATTGTAAATACGATTACAAGAGCTTATATGTCAATACAATATAGGCAATTTTACACTATTCTTGCATCCTGTATACACAAAAAAGGATTGCAGATTTTGCTCTGCAATCCTTTTGAATATGATTATAACTTTTACGAATTATGCGATATAAATCTGTAATGCGGTTGCGTCAAGAATATCAAGCTTGCCGTCGCCGTACATATCAGCAGCGTCAAACCAAGCCTTGTTTGTAACATCAATAAGCGGATTTTTATCGTCATTTGAAATGTGAATCTGTAAGTGTGTAACATCGTTTACATCTACAACTCCGTCGCGGTTTACATCGCCCTTGAGGATAGTTTCCTGCTCGCCGCCGTCCGAAATATAGAATGACTTTGTGCTTTCAGCTATACAGCCGTCAGAATCAATAGCCTTTACAGACAATGTGTATGTGCCTGCATTATTTGCTGTAAAATTGTATGTATTGTCAGATGAAGTCTTTACAGTTGCACCGTTTACCGCAAACTCGTAAGTAACATTGCCATGGTTGTTGTATGGCTCTGCTTTAAGCTCGAGTGCTGTGCCAACAGGCTGAGATGAGCTCTTGTCTGCGCCAAAGTTTACTTCAAACTCTGCCTCCTGAACCTGTGTATCAGGGAGGATCTTGCCAAGTCTTGCAAGCGGAACTGTAATGTTGTCTATATCCTCTTTTTCGTGTGAAGTAGACGGATCGTAGCTGTATTCACCATCTGCAACATCAAGCATTGAGGGGTCGTGTGGAAGTGTATCCATACCCGAAGTACCGTATGTGAGAATCTGCATTGCGCCAATGCCCTGAGTTTCTACATAATTTCTGTCGATACCGAGTGCAGAGTAAGGAATAGCAACCTCGTAAACATAACCGTAGTTTTTCTTGTAGCCGAGTTTAAAGAAATCAACCCAATTTGAGTTAGGGTCAGTGTTGTCGCCTAATGTTCTGTCGCCCTTTACTTCTCTTACACCGTAGAGAGTTTCGCTCTTTGTGCCGTTTGCATATTTAATTTTGAATCCGTTCCGGTTATCCTGTGCCTGATAGCTTGTTACGCCAATCGGAACTCTTGTATCATAATCAAACAGGTATGTTCCGTCCGTATCCTGAACATCAGCCTTGAAGATTGATGCGCCGCCGTTTGAATTGTTTGAATCGAAAGCAACAAGTGTATCAATGTGAGTTGTAAAGCCTACACCGCCGTCTTTTGCTACGCCGCCGTCACAACCCCATACAAACGGATTTGTGTAAACAGAGCCGTCTTTGTTTGTGCCTACTGCCTTGCCTGTTGCCTGCTTGCTTGGGTCTATTGAAAGCGCAATATACATTGGAATACTGTTTCTCCAAGGGCGAGCCTCATTTGATGCCGCAAAATTATCGCTCGGAGAAGTAATGTATGATGTATTTGCCATTTCCCACATAAAGTAGAGGTTTTCATCGTCCCATGCGCCATAGAGAGCGTATGCGTCCCACGGCTGCTCATGCATTGAAGATGGCATATATACTCGGGGGTCATCGTTTGCTGTACCCTGAGCAATAATCATTGAGCTGTCCCAATCGCTTACATCGCCGTCAACAGAAATTGTCTTGTATTTACCCAGCTGCATATTCGGGTTTGTTCCGTAATAGCCGCTTTCGGGAGCTGTTGTGTGTCCGTCCGAGTCAGCAGAAAAAGTTGTTTTGCCTGCTGTAAATGTTTTGTTGTAAGTGAAAGTCTGTGTTGTTTCAACACCGTCATCGCCTGTTGCTGTAAGCACAAGAGTAATTTCGCTGTTACCGATTTTACCCTCGCCTATTTTAATAATTGTGCCGTCGGTATAAGATTTTTTTGCCGAACCGTCAACAGAATAGTATCCTACTGAGGCATTTTTTAGTCCGAGCTGAACCTGCAAAAATTCTGATGAAAAGCTTGTACCGGAGGCTTTGTAAACAATTCCGTATCCATGAGAATCAGGCTTGCCGTAATCTACCCACTGCTTTGCGGCTGTGAGGAGCTTGCACTGACCTGCCTTTAAAGAAAGTCCGCTTGCCTTTGGATACTGCTCCTTGCCCTCGTCCTTTTCTTTGCCGTTATTAAAAATAATGCTTTCTGATTTATATGCTGAAGTAAAGCTTGCCTTGTAAAGTCCGTCATCAGTTGCGCTCATCAGCTGACCCGGCCATTTGGCATTTTCTTTTGTACCATAGGCATAAATATAAACATTTTCCCAATTAAAAACCGAATTATCAAAATATACCTCTGAGCCGTCTGCTGCGGCAGCCGCCGAAACAGCTGTTATCACCATGGCAGACATAATGATAGCTGCACTAAGCAACAAACTTATAATTTTTTTGCTTGTTTTCATAAAAAATCAACTCCTAAATTCAAACTTTATTTAAAATTATATCATTACCTCATTTTATTTACAACAATAAAAAAACAATTTTGTTTACTTGACCAAAAAGTATAAATGATTTTTGAACAAAAAAGCAAGGCATATGACTTATTTAATAAATCATATGCCTATATTTTATATAATATTTTTATTACTTATATAGCTATCCTTTATATATGCGTTTCCACTTGCCTGTTCTGTACTCCAAAAAGGATATAACCCAATTTGAAAACCAACCGATCGGCACTGCAATCCATACCATTTGCAAGCCGAAAATCGGTGCAAATGCCATTGCAACAAATACTCGGATAAACAGATTCACAAAATTTGCGACTGTAAACATTTTCATATCTCCAGCACCTCGCAAAAGTCCGTCAACTGCCATTTTAAAGCCGATAAAACAGAAGAACCACCCCATAAAACTAAGGTATCCGCAGCCCGTATTCATTGCGGTTATTGTGCCGTCATCACCGAGAAACATTGATACAATCAAACTGTTAAAAGGTTCTATAAGCAGAATAAGTAAAAGAGAAAATGCTACCACAAGAATGTTTGCGGCATGGTAACCCTCTACAACACGCTTTTCATTCTTTGCACCCAAATTTTGCGCAGTGTACGAAGACACAGCATTGTTTATACTGTTAAAGGGAACTATGCAAAGCGATTCCACTCTTATTGCGGCAGAATATCCTGCGAGAGCCTCCGAACCGAAGCCGTTTACCACCGACTGCACAAGCATCATTCCGATTGATACCGTTGACTGCTGAATAATTGACGGAAAAGCAATTTTTGCCATAGGCAAAAGCTCACTCTTTTCAAAAAATTTTGCACGACCTATGTTGAGCTTTTTAAACTCCCACACAAGCACTATGAATGATAATACAACCGAAATTCCTTGTGCAATAAGTGTTGCCCAGGCAACGCCCGTTACACCCATTCTGAAATTTTTTACGAGCAAAAGGTCGAGCGCAACATTGAACACCGATGAAAAAATCAAAAAATAAAGCGGTATTTTAGATTTTCCGAGTGCATTGAACATTGCGGAAAGCACATTATACATAAATAAAAACGGCAAACCAGCAAAGTAAATGTTCAGATAATCGACCGCCAGATCAAGTACATCAGACGGAGTATTGAGCGCAATAAGAATAAGACGGCTGAACACAAGACCGATAATTCCAAGCAAAACACTAAGTGCGGTAAAAGCAATCAGCGCAGTGTACACTGCCGTTTTTGTCTTTTTATATTCCTTGGCGCCAAAATACCTACTGACTATTACCGACGCACCTATTCCGCCGCCGATTGCCACACAAATAAAAATATTTGTAAGCGAATATGACGCACCTACCGCCGCCAAAGCCTTTTCACTTACAAATCTGCCTACAATAGCCGAGTCCGCCATAGTGTATGTCTGCTGAAAAATATTACCTATAATAATAGGCAGAGCAAACACAAAAAGCGCATACATCGGCTTTTTCTTAACTAAATAATCATTATTCACATAAATCACCTATCCGCAGATATTATAACATATCTTGTCGGAAAAAGGAATATTGTTTAATCACGGTTTTGCAGATGTACACCGCTAAGCCATAAATTAAACCAATTTTGATAAAGAACCTCAGAAAAGGCTTTGGGCAGTGCTCAAACGAACACTGCCCTTCGCAAACTATTATTTAGAGTTTGATTATGAAACTTGTTATCTGATTAATTATAAAAGAGTTTTAAGATAGTCGCTTATCTCTTTTTCGGTAGTCATTGCAAGTACCTTTTCGGCAACCTTGTCTGCCTCTGCCTTTGACCATGCAGAAATTGTTTTTCTTACCTTTAATACCGACGGTGCGGATACACTGAACTCGGTAAGTCCGAATGACATAAGTAACGGCACCATCATCGGGTTAGCCGCTGCCTCGCCGCACATACCCACAGAAATATTATTCTTGTTTGCGCAATCAATAATATACTTAATGCCCCTTAATACACTTGGCTGTAACGGAGAATACAGATATGCAACATCGTCATTTCCTCTGTCGCAAGCCATTGTATAACCCGTAAGGTCATTTGTACCAATGCTGAAAAAGTCGGATTCTTTTGCAAGAATATCAGCAATCATAACTGCCGCCGAGGTTTCTGTCATAATGCCTACAGGGATATTTTCGTTAAATTCTACTCCCTGTTCCCTAAGTTCAGCCTTAACCTCTTCAACAAGAGCCTTGCCCTCTCTAAGTTCTTCAACGGCTGTAATAAGCGGGAACATAATTCTTACATCGCCAAAAGCGCTTGCTCTTACAATTGCACGGAGCTGTGTTTTGAACAAATCTTTATGCTTTAAGCAATATCTGATTGCTCTGAAGCCCAAGAAAGGATTTTCCTCTTTTTTAAGTCCGAGATAAGGAATTTCCTTGTCGCCGCCGATGTCAAGAGTTCTGATAATTACAGGCTTTCCCTTTAATGTAAGTGCCGCCTTTTTGTAAGCGTCAAACTGCTCGTCCTCTGTAGGCAAAGCGGTTCTGTCCATAAATAAAAATTCAGTTCTGAACAAGCCAACGCCCTCGCCGTCTGCATCAACTGCCTTTATTGCGTCCTCCGGCTTGCCGATATTGCAGAAAAGCTCGTATTCCTCACCGCTTAAAGCTTTAGTTGCCTTGCCTCTGAAATTTTCAAGTTCTTTGCGCTCTTTAAGAAAATTAATTCTCTTTGTATTGTACTCCTGAATAACAGCGTCATCCGGCTCATCAATTACTACGCCCTCACTGCCGTCAACGATTACATAAGTACCGGCCGAAAGTTTTGAAACAGCACCGTTTACGCTGAGTACAGCCGGAATTTCAAGCGCTCTTGCAAGGATAGCCGAATGAGATGTTTTGCCGCCTGTTTCGGTAATAATTCCGACAATATTTTCTTTATTGATGCCTGCTGTCATGGACGGAGTAAGTTCTTTTGCGACAACTACCGTGCCCTTTGGCGCTGCCGAAAGTTTTACTTCTTTTACGCCGAGCAAAATGCTTAGCATACTTGTTTTTAAGTCTTTTACATCTGCCGCTCTCTGCTGTGTAAGTTCGTCATCTGTGGCAGAAAACATAGAGATGAACATATCGCACATATACTCAAGTGCAGCCTCGGCGCACTGACCGTTATCAATCAACTTTTCGATTTCGCCGCACATATACGGGTCTTTCATCATCTGAATGTGACCCTCAAGAATTTCTGCCTCTTTTTTACCTGCCGACGCTTTCAGTGCATCTGCCTGTGCCGCAGTATTGTCGCAAAATATTTTGACCGCATTTCTGAAACGCTCAACCTCTGCCTCGGTATCCGTAACAGTTACATTATTATATTCAAGTTTTGCTTCTTCTACAATCATTACTCTTCCGAGTCCGATACCCTCGGAAGCGGGTGTTCCGTGTAACATAACCTCACCTGCTTTCAAATTTTAGAAAGAAAGCGTGCCAAAAGACACGCTCCCGTTTTTATTCACCAAGTCCGCCTTCAATAAGCTCTACTGCCTTTGCAAGAGCCTCTTCTTCGTCAGGACCGTTACATTCTACTACAAACTCGCTGCCGCACTTAATACAAGCTGCAATAATATTTAAAAGACTTTTTGCATTGATTTTGCTTGAGTTGAAATCAATTGTAACATCACTCTGGAACTTTGCCATTGCTGTTGCAAATACTGATGCGGGACGCATATGAAAACCTGATGCATTATTTAATGTAAGTTTTTTTGATACCATAATAGAAAACCCCTTTATAATAGTTTTGTGTCAGACAGGGAGGGTTGCTCCCTGTCTGAATTAAGTTTATTTTATCATATTTTAAGAAAGAATGGAAGATTTTTTGTGAAATTTATTTAACTTTTTTAGTCTCTTTGTTAAGAGGTTTTATAAGAAGTGCAAGCATAAACATACCGATTACCGCACCGATTGCAAGAGCAAGGAGGTAGAAATACCATGTACCCTGCATTGTTGCGAATACGAAGATACCGCCGTGAGGAGCCATAAGCTTACAGCCAAAGAGAGCTGAAAGTGCGCCTGCTACTGCAGAACCAACGATACATGAAGGGATAACCTGAAGCGGATGACCTGCTGCGTAAGGAATTGCACCTTCTGAGATGAATGAAAGTCCCATTACATAGTTTACGGGAGCATTCTTTCTTTCTTCGTCTGTCCAACGATTCTTGAAGAATGTGTTTGAA
Organism: Ruminococcoides bili; assembly: GCF_040093295.1. Classification (NCBI taxonomy): domain Bacteria; kingdom Bacillati; phylum Bacillota; class Clostridia; order Eubacteriales; family Oscillospiraceae; genus Ruminococcoides; species Ruminococcoides bili. The sequence continues at coordinate 14,664 of NZ_JBBNJY010000025.1, read as the reverse complement.
AGAGCGATTGCGATTGGAGGAACCATACCGCCGATCATAACTGCTGCCATAATGATGTATGCCTGATCGTCTGCGTTTGCAAGGTTAAGTGTTGCGAATGCATAAGCTGCCTTGTTGAAAGGACCGCCCATGTCGATAGACATCATACCTGCGAGGAGCGCACAGAGCGGAACCATCATTGCAGGGTTAGAGGCAATAGCGTTAAGGCCGTCTGACATACCTGAGTTAATCATACCCATGAACGGGTTGACTGCGCACATTACAACAAGAATACCGCCGAGTCCGAGAAGCGGATAGATGAGAACGGGCTTGATACCCTCAAGAGCCTTAGGCATCTTATCGCACATTTTTTCAATAGCAAGCATTAAGTAACCGCCTGCGAAACCTGCAAGCAATCCACCGAGGAAGCCTGACGGAACTGTGTTAACAGCACCCGGATCTGCAAAGGTTGCGCCTGATGTTGCAAGGAAACCGCCTACAAGACCAACGAGAAGGCCGGGACGGTCTGCAATTGACATTGCGATAAAGCCGGAAAGAATAGGAACCATAAGGTTAAATGCCACACCGCCGAGTGTCTTAAACCATGCGGCTGCAGGAGTTACCGTACCGAATGTACTGCCAGCCTCCTGTGCGTTAACACCGCATGCAATATCAATGAGGAATGCAATTGCAATGAAGATACCGCCTGCTACAACGAACGGGAGCATATGTGATACACCGTTCATAAGGTGACCGTAAGTGCCGCCTCTCTTCTTTGGAGCATCTGCAGAACCGCCTTTGTGATGATATACGGGAACTTCTTTGTTTACAATCTTGTTGATAAGCTCTTCCGGCTTATGAATACCGTCTGAAACGGCACACTGTAAAACGGGCTTGCCGTCAAAACGGGCAAGATTTATTGTGATGTCAGCGGCAATGATGATACCGTCACAATTTGCAATTTCTTCTTCGGTAAGCACATTCTTTGCACCGCCCGAACCGTTTGTTTCAACCTTAATCGGAATGTTAAGGCTGTCGCCGGCTTTCTGGAGTGATTCAGCCGCCATATAAGTATGAGCAATACCTGTTGGACAAGCTGTGATAGCAAGAACTCTGTAACCCTTCTTTGCAGGAACTTCTGCCTTTGGTTCATCGGGGAACTTCTCTGTTTCTTTTGCGTCAATAATCGAGATAAATTCTTTCGGAGTTTTTGCGGCTTTAAGTTTCGCTGTAAAATCTTCATGCATTAAAAGCTGCATAAGTCTTGCGAGAACCTCAAGGTGAACATCGCCGTCTGTTGTAGCCGCTATCATAAAAATAAGTTTGCAAGGCTGTCCGTCCGGAGCCTCATAATCTACACCGTTAGGAACTGTAATTGCAGCAAGTGCAGGAGCTTTAACTGCTGTGCTCTTTGCGTGCGGAATGGCAACTTCCATACCGACTGCTGTTGTTCCCATTTCCTCTCTTGCGAGGATTCCTTTCTTATACTCGGCTGCATTTACAAGGTTTCCGCTCTTTTCGTGCAATGAAACGAGCTTGTCGATTGCTGCCTGTTTGTTTGCCACTGATACATTAAGCTCTATGGCACTTTGTTTTAATAAATCAGTAATACGCATAAATTCTTCTCCTTTTTAGTTTATTTATTTCTACCCACTCAGAATTGAGCGAGCAATTCATCAATTTTATCTTTTGTGGCAAGTCCGTTTAAAAAGGCTGTTGCATTTCCGCAGGCACTGCCGAGCTTTAACGCATAGGCGTAATCGTTTTTGTCAATGCAGCCGGCTACAAAGCCTGCTACCATCGAGTCACCCGAGCCTACTGTATTCAGTACCTTGTGACCTTTAATAACGCCCTCTTTATGAACCTTTCCGAATTCGTCAACAAGTAATGCACCGTCGCCGCCCAGAGAAACGAGAACATTTTTTGCACCCATTTTCTGCAATTCCTGCGCATATTTGACAACATCGCTTTCTGTCTTTACTGTTGTGTCAAAAATTTCTGAAAGCTCCTGACGGTTCGGTTTGATTAAAAACGGTTTGTATTTTAGTGAATTAACAAGCAACTTTTTAGTTGCGTCAACTACAATTCTTACATCTTTTCCGTCAAGTTTTTCGATGATTCTTTCATAAACATCGTCAGGCAATGTATTTGGAATATTTCCTGCAATGATAAGTGTATCGCCGCTCTGAATATTGTCGATTTTATCAAACAGATTCAAAAGTTCTTCCTCATCTATGTGTGGTCCTTGACAGTTGATTTCGGTTTCTTCGCCTGCCTTGATTTTAATGTTTATTCTTGAAATTCCGCTTTTAAGTGTGATAAAATCTGCTGTGATTTTAGGATTTTTAAGACCTTTTTCAATAGCCTCTCCGGTAAATCCTGCAACAAAACCAAGCGCTGTGCTCTTGATACCGAGTTCGGCAAGTACGCACGAAACATTTATTCCCTTGCCGCCGATGTAATATTCCTCGCTTGTTGTTCTGTTTGTAATGCCTGTCTTAAGCTCATCAAGACGAACGATGTAATCAATTGACGGGTTTAGTGTAACTGTGTAAATCACTTCATAACCTCCTTGATTATTGTTTTTTCCGAAAACTCATTATACGGGAGTTTGTCGGTTATAATACAGCAGTCTTTAAGCTCTGCAAAGGTAATCGGAAATACCTTTCTGAATTTGGTATTGTCGGCAAGAACAAAAGACATATAACTTCTTTTTATAACTTCCTCTTTGATCAAGCCCTCTTCCATATCAGGAGTGGTAAAGCCTGCATTTAATTCAATTCCGTTAGTACCCATAAAGGATTTTGTAAAGTTAAAGGTTTTCAGCGACCTTAAACCTTCCGCGCCCATAATAGCCTCGGTAGCAGGTTTGATTCTGCCGCCGATTGTGTATGTTGTAAGTCCCTTTCTTATAAGATTTTTTGCGTGGGTAATACCGTTTGTAACATAGGTTGCGTTTTTGTTTGTAATGTAATCTGTGAGAATATCAGTGGTTGTGCCTGCGTCTATATATACAAAATCCGTATCGTTAATAAGTTTTGCACAATAGATTGCGATTGCTTTCTTTTCGTCAAGCATTATACCTTCTCTTGATTTCACATCAGCCTCATATACGCCCGAAAGCTGGTGAATTGAGGTTGCTCCTCCGAATACTTTATTAAGCTTGCCCATCTCGTCAAGTGTTGTGAGGTCACGCCTTATGGTTGACTCCGATGTATTCAAAAGCTTTGTAAGCTCCTGTACCGTGACTGTGTTTTTCTCGCTTAATATTTGAAGTATTGTTTGGTATCTTTCCTGAGTAAGCATTTCCCTCACCTCTTGACTACATTATAACACCTGTTTTGTTAAAGTCAAGCAAATTCTTTCAAAAAAAATCATTAAAACTGAAATTCAGTTAGTTTATATCAAAAATCGCATATAATTTTGTGCGTTTTAACAAGTGATTTTGCTTTTGCATTTTTAAGTCATTCAAATTCAGTCGTAAATCAGTCAAGATTATTCAAAAATATTCTATCCCGATTACTGTCTTTTTATTCCCGTATTTTATCATTTATAAAAGCAAAAAGCTGTTCGGTAACTCTTGCCCGAACAGCTTTAATGTACTTTTAATATTAAATTTTAATTACGAAGCAATAATAGTCTGAATCTTTGTAACATCGGCAACATCAATTTTACCGTCGCCGTTTGCGTCTGCCGCCTTTGTATTTTTAATTACATATGATGAATTGCCCGAAAGATACATCTGTAAGTATGTAACATCCGATACATCTATTTTGCCGTCATTATTTATATCACCTACAGGTACAGTTTCCTCCTGCAAAGCTTTGAATGTAATTTTATTTTTGGTTGCGTATGTCTGCGCCTCTGTATTTTTATAGCCGTAAATTATAAATCCGTCAATAACTCTGCCATCACTATAGCCCACTGCGGTTGTACCAAAATATGTAACACTCTTTGGAATAGTAATAGATTTCATAGCTTGGCAATTTTTAAATGCAGATGTTTCGATTGATGTAAGAGTATTCGGCAAAGTTACCGATGAAAGTTTTGTACAGTCATAAAAGGACATTGAACCTATTTTTTTAACTGTATTTGGTATAGTTACTTTAGTTAAATTTTTAGCGTTACTGAAAAGATTGTCTGCTACTGCTGTTGCACCGTTTTCTATAGTGGCTGTTTTTAGTCCCGAATCTTCAAACACATCAATGCCTGCTTTGGTTACAGTCTTCGGTATTGTAATTGTTGTGAGCGCTGTTGTTCCGTTAAATGCGCTATAGCCGATTTCGGTAAGAGTATTTGGCAATGTTACCGATGAAAGTTTTGTACAACCATAAAATGACATTGAGCCTACTTTCTTTACTGTATTCGGAATTGTTACTTTAGTTAAATTTTTAGCGTTACTGAAAAGATTGTCTGCTACTGCTGTTGCGCCGTTTTCTATAGTGGCTGTTTTTAGTCCCGAATTTTCAAACACATCAATGCCTGCTTTGGTTACAGTCTTCGGTATTGTAATTGTTGTGAGCGCTGTTGTTCCGTTAAATGCGCTATAGCCGATTTCGGTAAGAGTATTTGGCAATGTTACCGACGAAAGTTTTTCACAATGATAAAATGACATTGAGCCTACTTTCTTTACTGTATTCGGAATTGTTACTTTAGTTAAATTTTTAGCGTTACTGAAAAGATTGTCTGCTACTGCTGTTGCACCATTTTCTATAGTGGCTGTTTTAAGTGCCGAACCGTTAAATACATTATTACCGGCTGTTGTAACCGTTTTTGGAATTGTAATTGTTGTGAGCGCTGTTGTTCCGTTAAATGCGCTATAGCCGATTTCGGTAAGAGTATTTGGCAATGTTACCGACGATAGACTTTTACAACCGTAGAATGACATTGAGCCTACTTTCTTTACTGTATTCGGAATTGTTACTTTAGTTAAATTTTTAGCGTTACTGAAAAGATTGTCTGCTACTGCTGTTGCGCCGTTTTCTATAGCGGCTGTTTTAAGTGCCGAACCGTTAAATACATTATTACCGGCTGTTGTAACTGTTTTTGGAATTGTAATTGTTGTAAGTGCTGTTGTTCCTTCAAATGCATTATAGCCAATTTCCGTAAGATTGCTTGGTAATGTAACTTTTGAAAGTTTTGTACAATTGTGAAATGCCATTGAACCGACAACTTTTATTGTATTTGGTATTTTAACAGAAGTTAATGTGCTATTGTTGTAAAAAGAATTATCAGAAATTTTTACAACATTTTTATTTAAAATTTGTGACGGAATTGTAATATCGGTTGCTATACCCTTATATCCCGCAATATTTACGGTATCATCTGAATTTACAGTATATTCATAGTTGCCGCTTATAAAAATAGTTGCCGCATTTGCTGTAATTGAAATCACAGATAACCCGCTTACAGCTAAAACCACAGCAATAATTGATGCTAAAAATTTTTTCATTTATTTTCTCTCCTTGTCATTATGACAAAATATTTTATATACTTCTTAATATACAATAAAAATAATAGCAAATATGAAATTTACTGTCAATACAAAATTGTGCAATTCAGTTACATATACAATCATCAAAAATATAAATTTTTTTATTTGTCAACTTTAACACAAAAAGGTCACATCATTGCGTAAGCGGAAAGTATTTGTGGGCTTTGCCCACAGCCTTTGAAAAGGTCGACCAAACATTTATAATTGCTTGGAAAATCAATTTGCTAAACCATAATTTATTAATGCTATCTCAAATAATCTTATAGCCTTTGACCGAAAACAAGTCAAAGGCTATATATTTTTCTCAATATTACTTTTCAAAATCAATTGAAAGGCTCTTTTTGTCGGAAGTAAATTTACGGCACGCTACCCCTGCCGACTGCAACATTCTTTTAGATGCAACAGTTGCGGCGCTGTCGGCATATTTATCATAAAGATAAACAACCTCTGCTATACCCGACTGAATAATGGCTTTTGCACATTCGTTGCAAGGGAAAAGGTCAACGTACAGCCTTGCGCCCTTAAGATTTTTGCCTCTTGCATTAAGTATAGCATTAAGCTCGGCGTGTACCACATAGCTGTACTTTGTGTCTTCACCATCTCTGCACCACGGATAATCGTCATCGGAACAGCCGAAAGGAAAACCGTTGTAACCTGTTGAAAGAATGATATTGTTATTGTCTACAATACACGCACCTACTTGAGTGTTCGGGTCTTTACTGCGCTTTGAGGCAAGAATAGCCACACCCATAAAGTATTCGTCCCATGAAATATAGTCTTTTCTTTTCATTTATCTTTATCCTCCTTATCAATAACCTGATTTTTTCAAGTCTGCAAGTATCTGCACATAAAATTCTCTTATGTCAAAGTCCTTAATATTTTCACGGTTAAGGTCAATCATATCTCCGTGAGAAATACCTCTTTTACCTTTTGTAGTAATGTATGTATATTTTTCGCCCCAGGCAAAGGAGTTTTCTGAAACCAAGCCGTCATTCTCACCGTCAAAATATTTTACAAGATTGTATGAAAAGTTAAGCGGAAATTTTCCGCCCAACGCTCTGTTCAGCTTTGAGCCAAAGCTCTGATAATAAACCTTTGGTGAGTCAAATACATCAGCGTTAAGTTTCGTACAATTTGCCTGCGTAAGGTCGGTTACGGCAGAGATGAAGTCGGGATTTTTGTCGCCAAACTTTAAAAGTGCGTTATTGTATGCAAAAGCAATTTTGTTTTTAACATTAGGCGAAACTTTTGTTAAAAGATAGTCGGCAAAACCGCAGCCACGATGCGGAGTGTTTATTGTGGTGAGCGATGCTGTCATATCTTCAACGCCGTAACAGGCAATCGCCTTTCTGCAATCAAGCCCGCCCTTTGAATGAGCAATAATGTTCAGCTTTTCACAACCTGTTTCCGCAACGATTTGTTTAATTCTCTCGGCAATCTCTTTGGCGCTGTCATCTACAGATGCGGCCGATTCGTGATTACCGTAGTAAATTTCTGCGCCGTTTGCAATAAGCTCTGCCGGCACTCTGCCCCAATAATTGAAATATGCGCTGTCACGAAAAAACACACCGTGCACAAGTAACACAGGGTATTTTGTTTTGCAAATTTTCTCATTGATTCTTTTTCTGTCTTGTTCGGCTTTATCAATCTCAAAATTAACCTCTTGCATAGTTATTTTTATAATAACGCCAAGACAAAATAAATTTACAATCGGAATAAAACCGCAAATTATTCCGATAAACCTATGCTTTATGCCAAGTTGAACCGATGTGCAATAAACGGAAATGATACCGTTCCAAAACAAAATAAACTCCGCAAGCAGAGCACCTCCAAGGCACAGCGCCCATTTTACCCAATTGTCAGGTAACATTTGAAAAGCCGACTGAATATAAATCACACTTGAAAGCAGAGTTGTTATTAAAAATTGCAAGAGCAATTCACTGCCGTGTGCAATCATTCTGAATTTAAAAGACGGATAGCCGCCTTTTGCACCGGACGGAAAAACATTTGCGGCAACAAACACAAAAACACTGATAAGCGGCAAATACCACCTGTCAAGCATCTCTGCAAGAAAAATGCCGTTAATACCGACCATAAGCATAAGCGTGAGCAACAGCCTATAAAAGAATGTAAACACTCCGGATTTTTTCATTAAATCACCCGTTTTTATAATAACACGCACACACAAAAATTGCAACAAAAAAGCGGATGCAACTAATGCAACCGCTTTAAGATAATTATTTAATTACACCATAAGACTGCAAACGAGATCTGCATATTCGCCGGGATTTTCAATTGGAAGTCCTGCAATGAGGAGAGCCTGATCATAGAGAAGCTCTGCGTACTTCTTTGCTTTTTCAATATCCGTCTGCACTGCGCTTTCCATTGCCTTTACAGCCGAGTGATTCATATTAAGCTCAAGCACTCTCTGTGCTTTCATACCGCTGTCAGGCTGAACCGCATTGAAGTATTTTTCCATTTCAAATGAAATGCCGCCCTTTGCGGTAAGGCAAACAGGGTGAGAAACCAACTTTTTAGACGCAACAACTTCGCTTACCTTGTCGCCGAGTGTTTCTTTTACAAAAGTAAGGATTGCACTGCTGTCCTTTTCTTCCTCTTTGTTTTCATCATTCTCAATACCGAGGTCATCGTTTGTAGCCGAACAGAAACGCTTGTCCTTGTACTGCATAAGAGTTTGGAGTGAGAACTCATCAATTTCTTCTGTGCAATAGAGGATTTCGTAACCCTTAGAACGCAAAAGTTCTGTCTGCGGGAGATTGTCAATTGAAGAAATGTTCTCGCCGACTGCAAAGTAAATAAACTTCTGATCCTCTTTCATTCTGTCAACATATTCCGAAAGAGTTACAAGTTTTTTCTCTGTAGAAGAGTAATACATAAGTAAGTCTTGTAATTCTTCTTTATGCATACCGTAGTCGGCAGATACTCCATACTTAAGCTGTCTGCCAAAGGCATTGAAGAACTTTTCATAATTTTCTCTGTCATTTGCAAGCATTGAAGTAAGCTCGTTCTTAATCTTCTTCTCAATGTTCTGTGCAATAGTGATAAGGTGACGGTCATGCTGGAGCATCTCTCTTGAAATGTTAAGAGAAAGGTCTGCGCTGTCAACAATACCCTTTACAAATCTGAAATGTTCAGGTAAAAGCTCCTCGCAGTTTTCCATAATAAGAACACCGCTTGAATAAAGCTGAAGTCCCTTTTTGTATTCCTTTGTATAGTAATCGTAAGGTGCCTGTGACGGAATGAAAAGCAATGCCTTGTACGTAACAACACCCTCTACGGAAGTTACGATTGTATGCAAAGGCTTGTCCATAGCCATAAACTTTTCACGATAAAAATTATCGTACTCTTCCTGCTTAACATCTTTCTTTGCTCTTTGCCAGATTGGGAGCATACTGTTAAGAGTTTCGGTTTCTGTATAATCCTCATACTCCGGTTTTTCGCTGTCCTTGGTTTCTTCCTTAACTCTGCTGTGAGTCATATCCATCATAATCGGATAGCGGATATAGTCGGAATACTTCTTGATAAGTCCCTGGATTCTGTACTGCTCAAGGAACTCATCATAGTTTTCTTCCTCAGTATTGTCCTTAATTTTAAGTACAATTGTTGTACCGATTTCGTCCCTCTCTGTTTCGGTGATTTCGTAACCGTCTGCGCCGTCAGATTCCCACTTGTAAGCTGTGTCACAGCCGTATTTCTTAGTAACAACGGTAATTTTCTTTGCTACCATAAAAGCGGAGTAAAAGCCGACGCCGAACTGACCGATAATGTCAATATCGTCCTGCTTTTCGCTCATTTCCTGCTTAAACTTGTATGAACCCGAAGATGCGATTGTGCCAAGGTTGTTTTCAAGGTCGTCTTTATCCATACCGATACCGTTATCGGTAATTGTAAGTGTACGGTTTTCCTTGTCGGGCTTTATAAAAATCTTAAAATCATCTCTGCTCATATTAAGCTTATCGTCTGTAAGTGCAATAAAGCAAAGCTTATCAATAGCATCGCTTGCATTTGAAATAAGCTCTCTAAGGAAAATCTCCTTATGAGTATAAATTGAATTAATCATCAGGTCGAGAAGTCTTTTTGACTCTGATTTAAATTCTTTCTTAGCCATAAAATTACTTCCTTTTTAATTAATAATGCGTACTACATTCTTTCGTACTAATATTATATTATACATCATTTTGGTTAAATTTTCAATAGATAAAGTATTGGTTATGTGTAGCATAAATAAAAAGCAATACCGTACATATCATACAGTATTGCTTTTATATTCGTCATATTGCTTTTTAGTCCTTTATAAACAACTGATCCCAATAATATTTATATTTAGAATTATTATCGATATAGCAAGAAACACCGATTTTTTCATAAGTTTTGCTCATAATACTTGCTCTGTGACCTTCCGAATTCATCCATGCATTCACAACATCCTCCGGTGTTGAATATCCTGATGCAATATTCTCAGCCGCATTAGTGTAAGATACATTGTTTTCCTTAAGAATTGTTGACCATTTTGTACCGTTAGGTCGTTTATGATCAAATAAAGTAACTGTTTCTTTTGCACGAATATCAGAAAGACCGTTAAGTGTATCATCTTTTTTCAGCGGTTTCAGTCCCTCTTTGGCACGCTCAATATTTACAAGTTCAATAACCCTGTCAGCAAATTCTCTGTTATAGCTTGTTGTAGGTTCAGGTTCAGGCTCTGGCTCAGGCTCAGGATCGGGTTCGGGATCAGGATCGGGCGTGGGATTCGGTTTAACCGGTACAGTTACTTCTGAAATAATAATCTGCGCTTTCGTTACATCCTGAACATCAATTTTGCCGTCGTTGTTATAATCGGCAATTTCTTTCTGCGTATCTGTAAACTGATCTTTTCCCGAAATGCCTAACTGCAAATATGTAACATCCTGTACATCAAACTTACCGTCAAGATTTATATCATACTCGTCCGAATCGGAAATATCTTTGTAAGCGGTATTAATAACATCAAGAATAGTATTCAGCATTTTTTCTGCTTCATCATCGTTAAGATAATCAGCTTTTTGTTTATTAATTTTTACTTTAACGCTGTCGATAAGGTCATTTTTCTTAACATTAAGCAATCTTGCAAGATTGCCTGTTTTGTCTGTTTTTTGGGTATCGGCTATTCCGTCATAGCTCACATAATTTAATAAATAATCTGTCAAAAGATCGGCATCAGTCACACCGTCAGGCAAAGTAGAACCTATTACCCTGCTTGTTGAAGTAATTGCTTTTTCCGGACCGCACTCGGGATGATTCTTCCATGCCGCCTCCGTACATGTTTTAGAACTGTCATTAGGATTTTCCAATAAATTACCTGTAACATAGCAGGTATCACCAAGGCAATTACCGTTCATAATTGTGCGATATGTCTCCATACCTGTGTCTGCGCTGAAAATTACGCAATAGTAATTGCGGTCGCCCGACTGCTCAATTTCGTCGGAATTACCTGTTCTTACAACATTATAGGAGTACAAACCGTTTCCTTCATTAACACATTTTTCACTTTTTGACTGCCATGTTGTCCATTCTCCCGTACCGTCAGCTCTCCAGATATGGCAATAAATCCTCTTATAGTTTTCCCATCCTGTTGAGTTAACATCAAAGTAAATCTTTGTGCCTTCGCTTACATTTTCATCGGTGCTTGCTGCCGACACTGCCAATCCGCCCATAGCAAGCATTGACATAGGCACTGTAAGTGCAAGTGCGGAAGCAGTAATACCTTTTAATAATTTATTATGTTTCACATTATCAACCTCTTTGTAATTTTGATTTAATATTCCGCATTTCATCAAAATATTATATTAATATGTTACAACAGTTGATAATATATGTCAATATTAATTCAAAATTTCACCAACGAAATTTTGTGCATTATTTTGTTGAAAATATGTGAGCAACAAAGTGTGCAGCACAAAAAAGGCTCCGTCAAAAGACGAAGCCTTAAATTTGTGAAAATATTAAGCTATACGATTAAGCCTTACCGACTGAACCGAAGAGTTCCATTTTCTCTTTAACAGTAGCCTTGATAGCCTCTGCACCCGGAGCAAGGAGCTTTCTTGGGTCAAAGCCCTTACCCTCTAAGTCCTTACCTGCCTCAACATACTTTCTTGTAGCATCGGCAAATGCAAGCTGGCACTCTGTATTTACATTGATCTTTGAAACACCGAGTGAAATAGCCTTCTTGATCATATCAGCAGGGATGCCTGTACCGCCGTGGAGAACGAGTGGCATATCGCCTGTAAGCTGCTGAATCGCATCAAGAGTTTCAAAGCTAAGGCCCTTCCAGTTTGCAGGATACTTACCGTGAATGTTACCGATACCTGCAGCGAGCATTGTTACGCCGAGGTCAGCAACCATTTTACATTCCTTAGGATCTGCGCACTCGCCCATACCGATAACGCCGTCTTCCTCACCGCCGATTGAACCAACTTCAGCCTCAAGTGAAAGACCGAGAATGTTACAAGCAGCTACGAGTTCCTTAGTCTTAGCAATATTCTCTTCGATTGGGTAGTGTGAACCGTCAAACATAATTGAGCTGAAACCTGCCTTAATGCAAGCCTTAGCGCCTTCGTATGAACCGTGATCAAGGTGGAGAGCAACCGGAACAGTAATGTTAAGCTCTTCGAGCATACCGTTTACCATACCAACGATTGTCTTGTAACCGCACATATATTTACCTGCGCCCTCAGATACACCGAGAATTACAGGTGAGTTAAGCTCCTGAGCAGTTAAAAGAATTGACTTTGTCCACTCAAGGTTATTGATGTTGAACTGACCAACTGCATAGTGGCCTGCTTTTGCTTTTGTAAGCATTTCTTTAGCGTTTACTAATGGCATATTAATCTTCCTTTGTAGTAAATTTTCGGAACAAAAAATATAGTCGCTCCGAGTTACTTTTATTATACAATAAATCATTTCAAATATAAAGTCTTTTGCAAAAGTTTTTTGGTTTTTTGAAAAAATTACAGGAAAAATCTTGTAAAATCACCTAATTTTCAATATATACTCACATAAGCGTGATATAATTTTGTTGCTTTTAAAACAATAAAGATATATAATACTTATGAAAGCTATAAATTAGTAATTCATAATTAAAAAGTTTGCAACATATAAGTTTGACTTAATTATTTTATACAATTACGAATTATGCATTACTAATAAGGAGATATTTTTATGGATAATAATTTCAATTCTAATAATCAGTTTGAACCTGAAAAGCCTTTTACCGAAAAACCGACCGAGCCGCAGCCTGCGCCTGTTTTTGAAACCGAAAATACAGAAAACAACGCAGAAACGACTAACGAACAATCGGTAACACCGCAGTATCGAAATTTTGAGCCTGAAAAACCGTTTGAAAATGGATTTTCTCAACCTCAGCAACCGCAAAATGACTTTGCTCCTCAAACACCGAATTTTGAACAGCCGCAGCAAAACGGATATTATCAAAACAACGGCTGCAACGGACAATACAACCCAAACTTTAATCAGCAGTATAATCCGAATCTGCAATATCAACAGCCGTTTAATCCGCAACCGCCTCAATATCAGCCGTACGGCAATCCGCAGGTTGGCGGCAGACCTGTGTATCAGCCTCAGTATGGACAATACGCTAATCCACAGCAGCAATATTCTCAACCGTACGCACCACAGTATCAACAATATCAACCGCAGTACGGACAGCAGAATTATCAACAGCCAAACTTTAATCAGCAGCCATACGGACAGCCTTATGTGCCACAGCAAAAGCCGCCTGTTGATTATTCAAATACATACGCACAACCGCCAATGCCGAATATGCCACGCAAAAAGATGACACCCGGCATAATTGTAATAATAGTTGTGCTGTCATTGCTTTGTGTAGGCAGTATCTGCGGAATGATTGCCTATGTTGCGTCAAATTCAAACGACAACAAAAATAATACAAATAACAGCTATACATTTACATTACCGAGTGACAACAATGACAGTTCAAGCGCTCAAGAGCATAATGAATCCGATTACAGCAACAAGACAAATTCTTCTTATGAGGGAATTGACTTAAAAGCTAAACCGAGCGATGCCAAAGATTCCAAATACAACACCGAATATGCAAGCAACGAAGTAACAGATTCTATTGTCGGCGTTCTTTGCTATTCAGACGAAATCACAGATGATTCACAGTGCACTTCGCAGGGCAGCGGAATTATAATTACATCAGACGGTTATGTTATTACAAATGCTCATGTAGTTGGCAACAGCAAAACTCTCTACCTTATACAGGTCGTTACTTCCGACGGCAAGCAGTACAAAGCAGGTGTTGTTGGTTACGATACACGCACAGACCTTGCTCTTTTGAAAATGGACGATGCAAGCGGACTTAAGGTCGCAAACTTCGGTAACTCCAAAGATGTTTCACTTGGTGAAAGTGTAATAGCTATAGGTAATCCCGGCGGAGTTAAGTATAACAACTCAATCACTCAGGGTATTGTATCTGCAGTTGACAGACAGAGCAGTATTACGACAAATGTAAAATTCATTCAGACAGATGCAGCCATTAACCCCGGCAATTCCGGCGGCGCTCTTGTAAATATGTACGGTCAGGTAATCGGAGTTTCATCCGCAAAAATAGCCGCTACAGATTATGAGGGTATGGGCTTTGCAATTCCTTCTGCCACAGTAAAAGATGTTATTGATGACATTATGAAATACGGCTATGTGCAGGGCAGAGTAAAGATTGGCGTTACAGGAGAAAATGTACAGAGCAGTGGAAACACGCCAGCGGGCATTGCGATTTACAGCATTGACGAGGACGGTCCTTGCGCAAACACAGACCTTAAAGAAAACGATATTATCACAGGTGCAGACGGCAAAAAGGTAAGCAACTTCGCCGAGTTCTATGATATACTCGAAAGCCATAAAGCAGGCGATACAATTGAGCTTGAATATTACCGCAGTTCAAACGGCAGTACAGATAAAGTTACCATAACTTTGCAGGAAAGCAAGTAATAAAATTATATAATCATAACGACCGCTGTCATTATCGGACAGCGGTCGTTTTTTAAATTATATAACAAGTGGCTTTTCCTGTTGCTGTCGCATTTAAAGGCTAACGCCGTTGTGTTTAGGCTGCCAAACAGCTTGCCGTTTGGCTATCGTTAGATTGTGTAAAC
>NZ_JBBNJY010000024.1:0-29803 GCF_040093295.1 Ruminococcoides bili | reverse complement strand
CCGATCTTTTGAAAAGGTCGACCAAACTTTTATAATTGCTTGGCAAATCAATTTGCTAAACCATAATTTACCCAAACTTTAATAAATAACCACGAATTACAACGCAAAAGCGGCACTCAAACGAGTGCCGCAATGCAATAAAAATTATTTATTATTTAAGGAAAGATGATGTGCCACCGATCTGACCGTCAATGCCTGTAAAGCCGTTTGCACAACATACATAAACTCTCATATTTGCCTTACCGATATCTGAAACAGTAAGTGTTCCGTTTGTTACATTCTGAACATCACCTGTAACAGCGTCAACATATCTGCCGTTAGGAATATTCTTAAATGTAGCACCACTTGAAACTGTTACAAGTGCAAGGCTGTCAATACCGTCTTCTGCACTTGTATAACGGCGGATATAAGACATATCGCCACCTGTTACATAAGATTCAGAAGCTGTGTACTGACCTTTCTGAAGAGCAGGGATAGCTCTTCTGATAGCATTAAGCTTTGAAAGATGAACGCTAAGCGGGCTTGCAAGTGTTTCAGCAACTG
Source organism: Ruminococcoides bili (assembly GCF_040093295.1). Classification (NCBI taxonomy): domain Bacteria; kingdom Bacillati; phylum Bacillota; class Clostridia; order Eubacteriales; family Oscillospiraceae; genus Ruminococcoides; species Ruminococcoides bili. Next base: position 29,260 of record NZ_JBBNJY010000024.1, on the reverse strand, counting down.
TACCAGAAGCTGTGTACTCGCTAAAGTCTGTAGCTGTTACATTACCCTCAAGATAATCGCCGTAGTAAGCACGACCTGTTGTTGAAAGAGGAGCGTTAGGACCAACATCAATAACTGCGCCCTTCTGGAACTCAACCTCTGAACCATAGTAAACGCATGGAATACCACGGAATGTAAACATAAGGTCAAGGTTCTCTGCCCAAGTCTGTGTGCCGCCTGCAAAACGACTCTTTTCATCAGGCTGTTCAGGAGCATAGTCATGAGAATCAACATACATTACATTGTATGTTGCATCATTATAATACTGGTCTGTGCTCTTAGCAAAGTTATAAGCACTGCTTGCGTTACCAAACATTCTGTGCATCTGGAAGTCAATACCCTCCATACCTGATGCCATAGATCTGTCAGGTGTGTGGTATGTAATACCGTTTAAGAAAGCATTGTCTGAAGTAGGTTGATCTGTAGGATCATCTTCTGCGAGATAATGATCAAATACAACATTCATATTGTTGTTGATATCTTCAGCAGAAGTGCCGTAACTCCATAAATCAGCCCACTTATTGTTTGACTCTTTCCAAGTGTAGTAAGGTGTAGATTCCTCTGCGTGGCCACGATACCAAATCTGTGTGTAACGAGTACAGATTTCGCCAAACATAAGGAAGTTGTTGTTACCCGATGCCTTTGCAGCAGCATAAAGCTGGTCATTGTACATAAGGTTAAGTGCAAGTCTTGGAATATGTCTTACTGTATCAACACGGAAACCGTCAACGCCCATATTGATATAGTCTGAGTATACATCTACGATGTGTTCTGCTACTGCCGGATTTTCTGTGTTGAGGTCAACACAGTCACCTGCGATTTGAGCAAATTTACAGGTCCAGTCGTCCCAGTTAAGGCTCTGGAAATAACCTGTATGATAATAGTTGTTTGCATTAAATGTGTCAGAATTTGAAATCTTTGCAGAATCATAATCTTTTGCATCCGGCATGCTGCCTGTTGAGTTACCTACATCCGAAGAGTATGTTGTATTCTTCATAAGGTTAAGTCTTTGAGAATACTGAATTCCAGGCTTCTGTGCCCAGTATTCCTCTGCTGAATTAAGTCCGTATGTGTCAAGAAGTAAGTCTGTAGGAATCATTGACTCTTCAAGATTTGAAAGGTCTTTTGTTGTATCTTTTTCAAAAAGATTGCAGAAATAAGCCTCACCGAAGTTACCGGTATGCTGGAAAACTACATCCTGAACAATCTTCATACCTTTTGCGTGAACCTCATCAATAAGATCCTGGTATGTAAAATCATCACTCTCATAACGTACATCAACGGTTGAGAAGTCCATAGCATGATAACCGTGATAATCATAGCCCGAACCGTTTGTAACTACAGGAGTAATCCAGATAGCTGTAAAGCCAAGTGCCTTTATATAGTCAAGCTTGTCTGCAAGACCTCTGAAGTCACCACGCCATGCAGGGTCTGAATCAGGGTTATTTGCCTGTGTGTCATCCCAGCAATGAACATTATTGCCTGTATCTCCGTCATAGAAACGGGTTGTCATAACAAAGTAGATAGACTCTTCACGCATATCCACTGAATCAACAGGGTCAATTTCATCAGGATTGTACTTTGTCCATCTCTTGTTTTTGTACCACCACTCACCGGTAGTTCTTCTTAATTCAGGTGAATACTGTTTGCCGTCTTTATCTGTAAAAATCATATTTACAGCTGTAACATCGTTGATTACATAAGTAAACCAACCGTTTGAAGAGGCAGTCATTTTTTCACCCGGATATGAATCTGACATTGCGCTGTTTGTTGGAAGTGAATTCCAAAGGTAAACATATGGCTGTGCAAGTTCACTGTTCTGATAATGTATAGTAATGCCTGTTTCAGCTGACGCAGCACCAACCTCTTCAGTTGTAGCGTCAGCGTCAGCAGCGTTTACAGATACTATGCCTGCTGTAATAACAAGCATTACAGAAAGTACTAATGCACACCATTTTTTAATCTTTGTCATAATAGTACCTCAATTTATTTTAGTTAATCGTCGTATGTTTTAAAAATTACTTTTCTGCAACCATCTTCTGAAGCATTGTTGCGTCTATAACATCAAGAACACCGTTACCGTCAACATCACATGTCTTGAAATCATATTTCATACCGCTGTATTCAGCAATGATCATCTGGAGATATGTAGCATCGTTTACATCAACTTTGCCGTCACCGTCGCAGTCGCCAAGCATAAACGGAGTTGTTGTAGGCTGTACTGAAGTTGTAGGCTGTGTAGTTGGTTTTGGTGTAGTTGGTTTTGGTGATGTTGTAGGAATAACAGATGTAGTCGGCTGTGTTGTAGTCGGTACATTCGAATCAGCTGTATAAGTATAAGTCTTTGAAACCTTTGAGTTGTCAGAACCTTCAACATATACTTCAACTGTGTATGTTCCCTTTACTGTTGGTACAAATGAGTATGAATCGTTAAGTGTGTAATAAGGAATATTCTTATTACCGTTTGGATCTGTAACTACATACTTATAGAAAAGAAGGTTTGTACCTGTATTACCGCCGCCTGCAAGAACTTTAACTGTAGCTTTTGTGTTGAGCTTGATAAAGTTAAGATTAAGTGGTGTTACATTTTTAATAACAGGCTTAACGAGTGTTGAGTCATCTGCAACAGTAAGTGTGAGTGAACGCTCGTTTGTGTTGCCCTTTGTATCAGAATACTCAAACTTGATTGTATATTCACCAACTGCTGATGGTGTCCATACATACGAGTTTGTCGAGCTCATAGGAGATACTACCTTGCCGTTTACAGAAATCTGATAGCTGATAGTAGCATTTACAAGGCTATTTGCTGTTGTTGAAAGTGTAACAGCTGTACCTGTATAAATTGTTTTCGATGGGTCTGCTTTATAAGAAGTTACCTGAATATCACTTGTATCATATACAGACCAAGTATTTGTCTTGTTGTTGTAAAGGTCGCCTGAACCTACTGTAAGGTCATTTGACTTATTGCTGCCTGAACTGAAGATAACATTCTTATAAGCCTTATTAGGAGTATAAGACCATACATTATCGCCGATTTCAGTCATTGGTTTGCCCGGCCATGCAGCGTTGTTCTCTGTGCTGCTGTTCCACATATAGCAATATACATTTGACCAACCTGCATCATTCTGGCAGTAAATTGGTTTTGCATTGCCCGAAGAAGTTGCCGGCTGTGTAGCCTGTGTCGGCTTAGTTGATGATGTTGCCTGTGTTGGGTTAGTTACATCAGAGTAAGCTGACCACTTGCGTGTGCTGAGGTCATAAATCTGACCGTTGCCTGCATAAGTAAGGTCTGTTGTCTGATTGCCGCTGCCGTTGTTGAAAATAACATTCTTAAAATCACCCGAAAGTGTGTAAGCATAAACGTCATCTTCAACCTTTGTCATAGCCTCACCAGGCCATGCTGCGTTGTTGCCTGCACCATCTGTCCACATATAGCAGTACAGATTGGCCCAGCCGTTGTTTGCACGAACGTATACAGTATCGCCTGTTGCTGCTGATACTGCCATACTGCCTGCACAAACTGCAGATACTGCAAGCATAATACAAAGTATTAAGCTGAGTACCCTGTGCTTTGTTGTTACCATAAGAATTTCCTCCAAATTTTTTTTTATGGTTTTTGTGGATAATATAATCCCACGTTCTGACAATTATATTATACAACAATGTTTGCTAATATTTTTTTCTCTTTGAGAATTATTTTGATTTTCTTACAGCCAAATTTATTAGTCTATATTTGTATATATTCAACAAAAAGGCGAGAAAAAGCATTTATTAATATCAATATGCACAAATACAAGATGTTGTTTTTGTGACTATCTATAATACTATCTGTTCTTAATTTTATCCCAATAGTTCTTATATGCCTGTTCGTTTTTGTTGTCACCGTATTCGTAATAAACTCTGTCACGGATAATGTCCGGCAAATATTGCTGATTTACATAATGGTTCGGATAATCGTGCGGATAGTTATAAAACTGTCCTTTGTTATTATTATCTTCCCCATCATAGTGCATATTTTGAAGCTGTCTTGGTACAGGACCGTAATTGCCTGCTTTTAAATCCTGTGCTGCACGATTAATCCCCATATATGCGGAATTGGATTTCGGCGCATTGCATACCATTATAACTGCGTCTGCAAGCGGTATTCTCGCCTCCGGCAAGCCGACAGCCTGTGCAATATCCACACATGATTTTACAATAGGAATAAGCTGTGGATACGCAAGTCCTACATCTTCGCAGGCACACACCATAAGTCTTCTGCACGCACTCGGCAAATCCCCTGCCTCAAGCAGCCTTGCAAGATAATGTAAAGCCGCATTACTGTCACTGCCACGCATACTTTTTTGATATGCGGAAATTATATCGTAATGCTCGTCACCGTCCTTGTCATAACGCACGGCGCTTTTTTGTACAAGTTCCGCAACACTTTCTTCGCTGACTTTTTTTACTCCGTCAACTTCGTCAGCCACAAGAATAGCAAGTTCAACCGCATTCATAGCTTTTCTTACATCACCTCCGCAGCCATGAGCGATTTTTTTACGACAACTTTCGGGAAAATCCACCTCTACCTCCTGTTCCTCGGAAATAATTTCCGCCGCTCTCTGCACAGCTCTTTCTATTTCTTCGGGCGGTACCGGTTTAAATTCAAAAACAGTCGAACGGCTTAAAATAGCATTATATACATAAAAATACGGATTTTCGGTAGTCGATGCAATAAGCGTAATCGAACCGTTTTCTATATATTCAAGCAAAACCTGTTGCTGCTTTTTATTAAAATACTGAATTTCGTCAAGATACAGTAAAATGCCGTTCATTCCCGAAAAAGTGTTCAACTCCGAAACTACCTCTTTTATGTCGGATGTTGATGCGGTCGTGCCGTTGAGTTTTTTCAGAGTTCTGTTCGTTCTTTTAGCTATATATGTAGCAAGAGTTGTTTTTCCCACTCCTGACGGACCGTAAAAAATCAGATTCGGAATTTCTCCGCTTTCAATTATTTTTCGCAGTGGCTTATTCGCTCCGAGCAAATGCTTTTGCCCCACAATATCATCAAGAGATTGCGGTCTTATTCTGTCTGCAAGAGGAGTATTCATATAATCAGCCTCATTTCAAATTTAGTATATATTTCATAGTACATTTGTTCGTAGAATTTGTCAAGATTTTTAGCAAAAAAACCGTTCCGCCTTAAATTTGACGGAACGGAAAATAAACCGAATTTTATTATTCGTAAAGCGGATACTTTTTGCAGATTTCTTCAACGCCTGCTCTTACCTTGTCGGCACTGTTTTCAAAATCATTGAGAACAAGTGTAATATACTCGGCAATCTTGTCCATATCCTCTTCGTTAAGACCTCTTGTTGTAACAGCGGCAGTACCTATACGAACACCGCTTGTTACGAACGGAGAAAGCGGTTCACCCGGAATAGTGTTTTTATTTACTGTAATATAGCACTCATCAAGACGAGCCTCAAGCTCTTTACCTGTAACACCTGTATCACGAAGATCCATAAGAAGTACATGGTTGTCTGTACCGCCCGAAACAAGCTTATTGCCTCTCTTAAGAAGTCCCTCCGCAAGAGCCTTACAGTTAGAAACAATCTTTGCACCGTACTCTTTAAATTCAGGCTTTAATGCCTCACCAAAGCAAACTGCCTTAGCCGCAATTGTGTGCATAAGAGGACCGCCCTGTGTACCGGGGAAAATTGCCTTGTCAATCTGCTTAGCAAACTCTTCACGGCAAAGGATAAGACCGCCTCTCGGACCACGGAGTGTTTTATGAGTTGTGGATGTAACAAATTCACAGTACGGAACAGGGTTTGGATGAACGCCTGCCGCAACAAGGCCTGCGATGTGAGCCATATCTACCATAAGATATGCGCCTACTTCATCGGCAATTTCACGGAGTTTTGCAAAATCAATAATTCTTGGATATGCAGACGCACCGGCTACAATAAGTTTTGGCTTACATTCCTTGGCAATCTCAAGAACCTTATCATAGTCAATTCTGTGTGTTACGCTGTCAACACCGTAAGGAACAAAGTTAAAATACTTACCTGAAATGTTTACAGGTGAACCGTGTGTAAGATGACCGCCCTCGTTAAGGTTCATACCCATAACTGTATCGCCCGGGTTGAGCATAGCAAAGTAAACTGCTGTGTTAGCCTGTGCACCCGAATGTGGCTGAACATTTGCGTGTTCTGCGCCGAAAAGTTTGCAAGCTCTCTTGCGTGCGATTTCCTCAACAACATCAACGCACTGGCAACCGCCGTAGTAACGCTTTCCCGGATAACCTTCTGCATACTTGTTTGTAAGTAAGCTGCCCATTGCTGCCATTACAGCAGGAGAAACGATATTTTCGCTTGCAATAAGCTCAAGATTTCTTCTCTGTCTTTTAAGTTCCGCAGTCATTGCCTCGCCAACAGCAGGATCATAGCTGTTGAGATAGTCAAGAGCTGCAATATTTGTTTTTTCACTCATAATTATTCTCCTTAATCTAAAAATATATAAGTTTAAGCATCATAAACAGATGATAAAGCCTTATTTTTCAGTGCGTACAAATCATTAAGAGTACACACTTTTCCTGATTGATTTCTGAGTTCTGCCGCACCGCGCATTCCCTTAAAATAACCTGCTATAAGTTTTCTTGCCTGCAGCATAGCCATATGCTCACCTTTGTATTCAACCATTTTTTCAATATGTCGGCACATTACATTGAGTTTTTCTTCAAGAGTCGGTGCTTTTATAATACAGTCGGGATTCTCAAGATAAGCATTTATTTCCGAAAAAATCCACGGATTTCCCAAAGAGGCCCGTCCAACCATAACAAGCTGACAGCCTGTGTAATCCATAACTTCCTTTGCTATTTTTGCAGAGGTTATGTCGCCGTTTGCAATTACGGGGATTGACACCGCATTATTAACCTCTTTTATAATATCATAATCGACAGGAGGTTTATAATACTGTTCTCTTGTTCTTCCATGAATTGTAATTGCCGCTGCACCTGCCTGTTCACAGATTTTTGCAACTTCAACCGCATTTACGGCAGAATTGTTCCAGCCTTTACGAATTTTGACCGTAACAGGTACATCAACGGCATTTGTAACTGCCTTTACAATTTCACCGCAAAGCAGTGGATTTTTCATCAAAGCACTGCCGCTGCCGTTTGAACTGATTTTAGGTGCGGGACAACCCATATTTATATCAATAATATCGGGCTTGTTTTCCATAGAATGAACAGCCGCATCAGCCATACATTTAGGGTCATCTCCGAAAATCTGAATACCGCAGGGGCGTTCATAGTCGGAAATTTCCATAAGCTCCTCACTTTTCTTACTGTTGAAAGAAAGTGCCTTTGAACTGACCATTTCACTTACGCAATAGGCGGCGCCAAATTCCACGCAAAGCTCACGGTACGCCCTGTCTGTAATGCCTGCCATAGGAGCAAGTACGGCACGGGACTTAAATTCTACATTTCCAATTTTAATTTTTTCCATACTGCTCTCCTTATGAAGAATAAATATCTCTCTGCTCTCTTCTGCGTTCAAGCGCATAAGATATTTTTGTACTGAGCAATACGAAAATCAAAACAATTATACCTACAATTACGCAAACCCAATATACAACACCTGCGGCATCATTGGTTTCGTAACGCTTTGTACTTACTTTTGAAGTTGAAAGCTGTGTAGGCGACACCGTTTCATTGACTACATTATTATTAAAATCATATTCTGTTGTTTCTTCGTAATACGGCTCTGTAGGTTCTTCTGTATATACAGGTTCCGTATATTCTTCTGTAACTTCTTCGGTATAATATTCAGTCGGTTGCTCTGTATATTCAGGTTCGGTTTCGGGATAGGTTTCGGGTTCGGTATACGGCTCTGTATATTCAGGGTCTGTATATATCTCTGTTTCAACTATATCTCCGTCATCAATTCCGTCACCGTCAATGTCTACAGCATAGGCACTGATTGCAACAACAAACATAAATAATACCGCAAACAGCACACAGACAGCAGATTTTGAAATTCTGTATTTTTTCATTACATTACTCCTTGCGGATACATATATTAAAATTATACCAAAAGTCGCAATATATTGCAAGCTATTTTTACATTTAATTATAACCCGTGTTTAAGCACCTCATAAAGCACATTTCCGAGCAATTCTCCGCTGTATTCCGCCTCTTCTATTGTATTTGCGTCTGTTCCTATTTCTATAAGCAAAGAGCCGTCGCAAATATACTCGTTGTACGCAAAATATCCGAAATTCAGCGGTCTTGTCATACCCGGATACATTTCTTCCGCTTTATTTTGAATTTTAAGCGCAAAATTAAGATTATTCTCCCAGCTTAAAAAATTCATCTCGCCGTCGGTATCGCAACCCGAAAGAATCATTATCTGTGCTCCCTGCTTACCGTCATATGTAAAAACAGGTTTTACCTTTTGAGTTTCAGTACCGATTGCGTCACGGTGAATATCAATTATTACCTTAATATCCGTGTTGGTTTCCATAATACTTTCAACGGTCTGCGCACTTCTGTCATAAGAACCGCTGTATGTTGAGTCGTGCACCGTGGTATCGTGCATAGTTTTTATTCCTCGCTTATTAAGCACATCGGTAATAGCATCTCCCACAGCCGTTACATTATAATCATTATTCTGCGTGCGTGAATAATAGCTTTCGTAAAAATAATCAACATCTTCGTCCATATAGCTTTCACTTGTGTGCGTATGATAAATAAGCACCTGCGCCGTTCCGTTTGAATCGACATGAAAAGGCAGTTCACTGTTTAAAGCGGAATCAAAATCGTAATCAAGTCCCGTATTGTTTTTCACATAAGCGGTACCGCATTTTACACCGTTCGCACCAATCTGTTCGGCAAGAATATCATAAACCGCCTCTCCGTCATGGTTTCCGAAAGAATCATAATATCCGCTTTTGTCTTTTTCTCCGTTTAGATTTCTTGTAATCGTAACAGGTTTCGTAATCGGCTGTGTTTCCTTCTGTTTCTTTTGTGTGGTATCGGTATTGGCAAGGGTTGTAGTTTCAGCATCGGCCAATTTATATGTACCGTCGGACAGAGTAAGCGCCGCAACCGCAAGCGCCGCAGGTTTGTCGCTTGCAAAGCACTCCGGCATTCTCCGACAAACGCAGAAAACGGCAGTCGATACAAGGATAATCGACGCCGTTATTTTTAATGCTCCTAACTTTTTCACAAAATCACCGCCTTATAAAAATATATGCCGATGATTTTAATGTATGACCGAATTTCTACATAAGCGAAACAAGCTCGGAAATATTAAATTCATTTTGAAGTGCGCCGTTAAGCGCAAATGAAATCAGTCTTGAGGCTCTCTCGGTAAGCAAATCTATTTCCCTCGGTATTACTACCATCTGCCTGCCCTGCGGTGTGATTTTCTGCCTTGCCCTGTGCGGGTCATTGACGCTTAAAAGATCCGATGCAAATGTGGCTGCATCTACAACTGTGGGCACTCCTATTGCTATCACGGGTACTCCTATAGTTTCTTTGTTAATCTTTGTACGGTGATTTCCAACGCCCGCCCCGGGTGAAATTCCTGTATCGCTTATTTGCAAAGTACAGCCGAGTCTTTCAAGTCTGCGTGATGCAAGTGCATCTATTACAACAACTGCATTCGGTTTTATTCTTTTTACAATACTCAATATATATTCGCCCGTTTCAATGCCCGTCTGCCCTGTTACTCCCGTTGCCATAACCGCAACCGGTCTTAAGCGGTCAAGACCGGTACTTCTTGCAATCTCACCCGAAATATGCCTTGTCGCAAGCACTCTGGAGCTTGTTTTCGGGCCAAGAGAATCGGGAGTAATCTCCGGGTTTCCGAGCCCCACCACAAGCACAAGTCCGTTGACAGGCAAAAGCCTGCGGATTTCTTTTCCTATTGTTATAAGCCTTTCATCGGTTTCCGTAAAATTATCGGTAAGTGACGGAAGTTCTACTGTTATATAAGTACCCTCTTCTTTTCCGAGCTGCTGCCTGGCTTTTCTTGTTTTTACTTCAAGTCTTGAAATATCGAGTCCGTTTTCACTGTACTGAACAAAATCCACACCTCCGACATCTTCTCCCGCTATTTCACGAGCTTCTACCGCAAGGTCAGTTCTAAGTTCCATAAAGTCGCCCCTTTTATCTGTAAATATTGCTATTATCTTGTGTATAAACAGCGTTTATATTCTTTACAAGAAAGAAAATTTTTGATATAATAAAATTTGATATATATAAACAAAAAGGTGTGAATGTAAAATGATAAAATCACCTGTTATTAAGGCGATAACGGCAACAGTATCTGCACTTATGATATTTTCTGCTGTAAGCGTATCGGCTAATGCCGCAAGCATTGATAACAATTCAAAAATATTAAGTAAATTTCAAATTAAAACTTCAGACAATACAAAAAATGATATTCCGTCTGCATACAGTTCAGTGGAGCTTGGCATTGTAAATTCTCCGAAAAACCAAAAATACAACGATTGCTGGATATATTCCTCGCTCTCGGTGCTTGAAACAAAACTTTTAAAAAAAGATTTTACGGCTAATAATTTTTCTGCCGAGCATATGAACCTTTGGGCAACAACAAAAAGCAACGGTAAAGGCTGGCAGCGCAATGTCACTTCCGACGGCTATGCATTTACCGCACTCGGATATTTAAGTTCCTGGCAAGGCGGAATCGAACAAAGCGACTACGACACTCTTGCAGAAAAATATACTCCCGACAAAGACCTTTCCGCTTTTGTAAATTACGGGGCGACCGCTATAAAATACCTCGACGATTGTACACAAGAAGAAATTAAGCAAGAGATTATGGATAACGGTTCAATCTATGCGGCATATTCTCACAGTCCTTATTACGAAAATAATGACAGAACAGCGTATTTCTGTCCGCAAGGTTCTCCAAAATTCACAGGTCATGCAATAGCTATTGTCGGATGGGATGATAATTATTCAAAGGAAAATTTCAAAGCAATAAACGGTGTTTTACCCGAAAATGACGGAGCATGGCTTGTAAAAAACAGTTGGGGCGATTACAACACTTTAAACGGTTACTTTTGGCTTTCATACGAAGATTCTTATTTGTTTAGCAGTACCTTTAAATACAATTTTGCTGTTGAAGATGTCACGGAAATCACCGATGATGTTAAACTTATGCAAAATGAAATTTACGGTGCAACATATGAATTTAACTACATAAATGATGACAGCGTCACATATCTTAATCTTTTTAATTTTTCCGAGGGTTACAACAAACTTGATTCGGTAATGTTTGAAACCACCGCAAAAAATTCCGACTATGAAATCTACTATGTACCTGCCGAAAATAAAATTCCTGTGTCAGATGAAACCAAATGGACTAAATTAAACAGCGGAAAAGTTCCGTACAGCGGATATTTAAATATTGATACAAACGATTTTGACTTACCTGTAACTTACGGTGCAATCGCCGTTAAAATTAAAAAAAATAATGAAAGCGAAAAAACTACTATAGGCGTCGGTGAATGGCTTAACAAATCAAACGGCCAGTTTGCATTTATAAACGAAAGCCAAAAAGGCGAAAGTTTTATTTATCAAAACGGAACTATGACAGACCTTCTCGATTGGTACAAAACGGAGCGTGACGATAATCTTGGCGGCACATTCGTTATAAAAGCTGTTACAAATAAAACCGAACTTGCAGTCACACTGCTCGGCGACATTGACTTAAACAACAAAATTGATATTAAAGATGCAACCGATTTGCAGATAGCTATTTCAGGCGGTTCAAAACTTTCGGCCGTTCAAAATTTAAATGCCGATACTGACGAAAACGGCGAAATTAATGTAAACGATGTTACACAGTTACAATTTATGATTGCAAATAATAACTGAATACAGATGCAAACAGAATTTTTGGACAACTGCCTCTTTACCTGCAAATCGACAAATCACAAACATTCAACTTTAGACTAAAAGGAAAACACAACTGCTCATCGGAACAGTTGTGTTTTCCATTTTATCTCATTTGAGGACCGCCCCGCATATCTCCGCCCGGGCCGCCCATTTCGTTTCCGTTCATATCGCCGTTGCCCATATTTCTGCCGCCCATACTTCCGGGGCCACCCATACCGCCTGAACCGTATATGATAGAAGTCATTTCAACTTCTGTTGTACTGTCGCCTGTCGTTACAGTATATGTCTGACCTGTTGTAATACCCGGGCAACTGATAACCACACAAGCGTATGTCTTGGTAGGTGTGAACGATACAAGAACATCGCCGTCACTGTTTTTGACTGTGATTTCACCGCTCGAATTTGTATTTACAAGCATTGAACCTTGAGTTGAATTTTCTCCAAAGTTCTGTGCCATTTGAGATGAACCTGTGGCAATGAATATGCCACCTGTTATGGTTGCTTCTCCGTCATAATCAACCGCTCCGTTATCTCCGCTTGTCGAGCCAAAGACATAGGTTTCCCCGCCTGTAACGGTAAGCGAACCGTTTGAATCAACTCCGTCACCGTCAGCGTCAATTGTTATTTTGCCGCCCGATATTGTAATGGAAGCATCTGATGAACCGAAATTGTCACGGTCAAATCCGCCACCGAATCCGCTTTCGTCTTTTCCGCCCGCGGCATTAAATCCGTCATTGCTCGATTTCAGATTAATTGTACCGCCTGAAATTTCAACTTCCGTTCCCTCTATTCCCTCATAGCTTTCGGTAATATTAATTGTTCCTCCGCTGATGCTTGTTTTGCTGTCGGCGTGGATACCGTCATCACCTGTTGAAATTGTAAAAGTACCTCCTGATACGGTTACATTTGAATTTGAATGTAAACCGTCATCTTCGCAAGTAAGATTAAAAGTACCTCCGCTGATTGTAATATCTCCTCCTGCTTTTATTCCTTTTACACTTGCAGAATCTGTTGAACTTGAAGATGATGAACCTCTGTTTGAAGTAATATTAAATGTGCCGTTTTCAATTTGAGCCGTTGTACCGGCATCAATGCCGTCACCTTTGCAATTAACGGTAAATTTACCGTCTGCTATATACACAAAGCCTTTTGAAGTATCGTCTGTATTTTCTGCGTGCAAACCGTCTTTACCCGAAGTTAAAGTATAAGTACCGCTTGCAATTCTGATACTGTTTTTACCGCTTAATGCATGGCTTGCGGCTGTAATATTGTATTCTCCGCTTGTAAGTTTTAAATCATCTTTAGAAACAATGCCGTGACCTTTTTCGGAAGTTACAGTCAATTTTCCCTCTCCGTTAAAGGTAATATCATCTTTTGCAAATACCGCCGCATCTACATTGTTGTCATCTGTCTGAACATAGTCACCTGTTGACGCAAGTGTATTTTCTGTGTCTTTTGCAGTTGTTACAAATACCTTATCTGCCTGTTTTACATATAAAGCGGCACTTGATTTACAGGTTAGAGAGGCGTTTTTAAGTACAATCTGCACTTTTGTTTTATTGTCGGCATCTACAATAATCTGACCGTCGGATGTTGTACCCGTAACTATATATGTGCCCTCACTTTTAATAGTAACCTTACTTCCGCTGACAGAAACGCTGTCAGAGCTTGCGGTTGCACCTGATGATGAAAAAGCAACCATTACCGCCGAACTTTCATCATAGCCTACCTCTTTGTCACGGTCGGTGAACATATCGCTGTCAAGAGATTTATCCGAAGCGATTGAAGCAGTAGAAACACTGTCTTTTGTAACAGTTGAAGAATTTGTCGAGGATGTTTTTTCATCTGTATTTGCACAGCCTGTTACACTTACGGATATAATAAGTGCAGCAAGCAATGCTGCAAATTTCCCTTTGCTTTTTAAATTAAAGCTCATTATTAGTTATCTCCTGTCTTGCCATACTGATTTCAAGATTGCCGTTTCTGCATCTCAAATCATCAATAAAATCTTTTTTATCGTTCGGGTTTTTGAGAGTAACATTATATGTAAGTTTGAACAAACTGCCCATATTAGCGGTTCTTACCGATACCGTTTCATATTTTACGGTATATTTTTCAAAAAGGTCGTCAAAAGCACCTGTATAATTTAAATCCTCGGGGATTGTGATTTTTAATATTCTGTCCTGCTCAAGTCTTTTGTCTGCACCGATATTTACTTTATTGAGGATAAACATTGCAATTCCTAAAATTAATGAGAACAGCACTGCGTATCCGAGATAACCCATTCCGCAAATCAAACCTGCACCCATTGCAAGGAAGATTGTGCCGATTTCTTTAGCGGTGCCGGGCACGGAACGAAATCTTACAAGGCTGAAAGCACCTGCCACAGCAACGCCTGCACCGACATTACCGTTTACCATCATAATTACCACACAAACTACGGCAGGTAAAAGTGCAAGAGTAACAACAAAGCTCTTTGTGTATTTGGTTTTGTATGAATAGACCGCCGCAAGAAAAATGCCGATTACAAGAGCAACTGCTATGCAAAGCAGAAATTGCGGCACTGCGATTGTTTGGGTTGTTGAACTGAAAATTCCTGAAAATAATGTATTAAGCATATTTTTTACCTCCGTTTGCTCTTTCGCTCATAATTGCAACATAAGCATTGCCGTATTTTGAAAAAGATGTTTTATAAATTTTGTTTTCGCTTAAAATGTTTGTCATCCACAGCGGAATTGCCGTGCCTGTCTTTATTTCCATAAGAGAATAATCGTTTCTTAATATCGGTGTTCCGTAAATACCTTTACAAAGTGATAAATCATAGTTACGCCAAAGAATATTATCATCAAAGGTTACTCTGAAATCATAATCATTTTTTGAATAAAAGGCCTCTCGGTTGTAGGAAATTACAACCTGCGGTGCAATGCCTTTGTAATGTTCAAGAAAATAATTGACTTCTCTTAAAATCTGACTGTCGGCAATATGTTCACCGTTGCAAAGATAACGCATACTCTCGTTCTCACTCATTTCGGTTCTGCGTTTATAGACAACACGCTTATATTTCTTTTTGATTTCTATAAAAGTTGTGCTGTCGTGTTTTGCAACTCCGTAACTTCTCAATCTTAACTTTTCCTTATAAACGGGATGTTCAAGCGAGCGTCTTATCAGTAAAAAATCAGGTGTGTCAAAATATATGTTGCAAATTGTGCTTTTGCCGTATTTGTCGGCATACATATATTTTTGCATTTCCCGCATAATCATTTTCTTTTGTTCGTCAGTCACAAGGTACTTTATTTCATAGCGTTTAAATACGCTTTGGTAACTCACATTTAACTCCCCTTTTGTTTTGATGAGTATATTGTACCGTTGTAACTTTAAATGAAATTTAAATTTTACTTAAAATTTACCTAAAATTTAAAAAATAAATAAAAAGAGAGGAATAGTTAGGACGGACTAACTATTCCTCTTTAAATCAGCGAACACCAAGTGCCGTTAGTGTTCGCTAACTTATTTGATATTATATCAATAAATACATTATTTGTCAATTAAAACATAAATAAAATTTTATTTAACATCAAAACCCACTTCTGTTTGAATATAATTAAAATAACTTACATCATCATCGGTATAAGAAGTTCTGTTGTTAAAACCTTTTTTTATATCAATATTTCTGTCAATAAAAATTCTTCTGCACCACATACATGCCCATGAATACGGCAATAAAATCGGCATTTTCTCCACAAACGGATATTTATTTGCCATATATGATTTATTGGGAAAAAGCGATGAAATAAAATTAGCAAATCTTGATTTTTTTCTGCCTGTTTTAGTATTAACTCTTTGTCTTTCCATTTCGGACATAACCGCAACATCTACTCTGCCGAGAGTCATACTTAATAAAATATATTCTTCAACATCGTCAAAATCTTTAACTTCACTGTCTTTTGAAAACCATTTCAGTGAAATATCACGCAGTTTTTTCTCAAACAAGGTTATTCCTAATTTTTCAAACTGTTCACTCAAATATTTTTGATTAAGTTGATCCGAATATTTTTTATAAAACACATATTCGTCGGCAATCATTCTTATGCCGATTCCGCCTTGGGAAAAATGTTTTGCACTGTGAAGCAACATATAAATATAATAATCCTCAAGCGTCATTTCTTTTGAATAGGAATACCCGTCACGCACCTTAGCTTTTTCAAGTTGATTTTCCAATAAAGAATAATTTTTATTATTCTTTTTTAAAAGCGAACGGTGCATTTCAATATACATAAACGGCGCTTTTACAAAATGATATTGTTGATCGTCATTTTGTAAAAATTTGTACCCGTTTTGTTTAAATATATTTTTTATTCTGTCAATATCGTTTATATCAAACAAAATATCATAATCTGAAATTGAGCGTTCAAATGAGTTGGGATAGTCTTCCTTAAGAAAATAGCCTTTCATAGGGAGATTATATATTTTCCCTTCATCAAAACATTTAAGCAAACTTTCAATTTCATATTTCATCATCGTATCAATATAAATCCAATGATTAAGATTATTTTTTACATAAGATAACAATTTATCTGAAACCGAATATTTTTTTGACAGCATTAAGACAGCCTCATCAAAAATTGCGTCCATTCGGGTATCATTAGAAATCTGCCGTATGTGGTCAAGATTACAATTTTCATACGGCAGCTGCGGTTCTGTTCCGTTTAAAACACTTGATACAAGCATCAAATAATATGCATATTCTTTTTTTTGAGCGTCATTAAGATGTTTTATCATTATACAAAAACTACCTTTTCTTTTTTATCTTTATCGACTTATTCATTCTGTGCGCTGAATAAAGCATACGCATTGGCGCTTTGATATACTCCCACGCTGACTTATAAAATCTGTATGAAAGCGAATTATCGGTATAGTGTTTTCCTTTTCGATAAAATGCGGTAACCACACCTATAATATTTTCGTCAGTAATTCCCCGTTCTTTATGAAACTGATTATCACCGCAAAAAATATATTTGCCGTCCTTATCAAAACCGATAACTCTGTGCAAAACAAAATCGCCGTTACTCCTTCGGTATAAAGCAACATCAAGATATTTTAGCCTGCCCTCCGGCTTTTTCAGGACAACCACATCTTCGCCGTTTCTTAGCATAGGATACATACTTGTTCCGTGCGGAGTAAATGTAACCGTGCCTCCGCTGTTAAGTTTTTCTTTAATAATTTGTATTACATCTTCAAGCTGAATTTCTTTATTATTCAAAGACATTTGCATCCTTTAACTTATTAATAAATATATCTATATCCGCACTTGCTTTTTCTTTTGTTACATCATACTCACTAATCATTTTAGCAATAAGTTCGTCTTTCTCAATTCCTTTTTGCAACTGTTCAAATAAGAAAGCACCCGTTTCATTAAGATTTATAACACCGTTAAAATCAAGTGTAAGACTGTTTACCGGTACCACTACATATGAATCGGCTACTTTTCTTAAAACAAAATCATCTTTAATTTTCATACTCATTTCTCCTCATATATGAATATAATATTTTTTATATTTTTTAATTGTTTTGATAATAATATTGTAATACATAAAGCATAAAAAAGCAAGTAATGAGGGAGTTTTGAGCATACAAAAAGCTCCGCAGAAAACTCTGCGGAGCTAAGTGATTAAGTATTAATTATCTGTTAAGATAAATTAGTTCTCTCTTCTTCTAACGAGGAAGAATACACCTGCAGCTGCAACCATTACGCCGGCAAATACGAAGAAGATTGTTGTCTCCTGACCTGACTGTACTGAGTTAGAGCCTGATGATGAACCATTTGATGAACCATTAGATGAAGAGCCGTTTGATGATGAACCGCTGTTTGAAGAACCACCGTTTGATGAACCGCTTGTATCATCAGCATCGTTCTTAGCCTCTGCATTATTAATCTCATCTGGGTTAACCTTTTCGCCACCCTTTGTTGGGTCTGTGCAGTTACCAAGGATACCCTCAATTGTTGCCTTCTTCTTGTTAGCAACATCCTGAGTCATTGTTTCTTCCTTAACAAAACCCTCAAGTTTGAAATTTACATTAGACATTACAGCGAGTGGGCTGACCTTGAGTTGGTTGATAAGATCCTGTGTCTTATCTGTCTTACTTGTATCAGCAGTACCGTCGTCAGAAACATAATCGAGAAGGTAGTCAGCTAAAAGTGTTACATCTGTTGTACCGTCTGCAAGAGCTGTACCGACTACTTTTGATGTTGAAGTAATAACCTTCTGCGGACCACATTCCGGATGGTTCTTCCATGCAGCCTCAGTATCAGTCTTTTGGCTGTCCTTAGGGTTCTCGATCTTGTTACCTGTTACATACACAGTATCGCCAATGCAGTTACCGTTCATGATTGTGTTGTAAATCTGAGCACCTGTATCAGCACTGAAGATTACGCAATATAAGTTCTTGCTGCCGGCATTCTGAATTTCTTCAGCGTTGCCTGTCTTTGTTATATCATAAGAATAAAGATCGTCGCTTTCCTTTTTGCACACTTCTTTCTTTGTCTGCCAGCTTGGCCATTTACCTGTACCGTCAGCTCTCCAGACGTGGCAATAGATCTTGCTAAAGTTTTTCCAACCTGCACTCTTTACATCAAAGTAAATCTTTGTGCCGGCACCTACCTGTGACTCGTCACCTGCTGCTACTGCTGAAGAATCGTCAGCTGCTACTGCAGACTCGTCATTTGCTGCTACTGCGTCCTCTGCTTCAGCTGCACTTGCTGCAAATGCGCCTACTGAAAGCACTAATGTTGAAGCAAGAGCAAGACTCATTACTTTTTTGAACATTTTAAATCTCCTCCATTGTTCATTAACTTTTAGGAATACACTATTCCATTGGAATTATTATACATCAAACATTACAAAACTTCAATACTTTAATTTCTTTTTATCGTTGTTTTAATATACAATCTTGCCAGACTGTTTTTAGTAGTTCTAAACAATAATAGCAATAAATTGCAATCTTTCAGACAACAAAAATCAAATTATGTGGATTTCGCAACATTTATGCCTTAATCATACCATATACAGTTTCTTTAACGATAGCAAGTGCTTCATCAATCTTTTCAGGATTTTTTGCACCTGCCATAGCCATATCCGGCTTACCGCCGCCGTTGCCGCCCGCTGCCTGTGCAACAGCCTTAACGAGTTTGCCTGCATTTACGCCGAGTGCCTTAGCATCTTTACCGCAAGATGCGGCAAATGTAACCTTGCCGTCATTTTCACAAGCAAGTACAACGATTGAGAGAGGAGCAACATCTTTTGTTCTCTCGCACATTGCACGAAGTGCGTCAGCGTTTGCATTGTCAATTTTTTTAGCAATAATTCTTACGCCGTTTTCAATTTCAGAATTAATAAAGAGGTTGTCAACCTGCATAGCAGCAAGCTTTGTGTTAAGCTCTGCAATTTCTTTCTGCTGATCATGAAGTAAGGTTGCAATCTTCTGTGCGCCCTCTGTGAGTGCTTTTGTATTTGAAATCTTAAGTGTTTCGCAAACGTTGAGTACAGTTTCACGGACATCGTTCATATACTTAAGAACTCCGATACCTGTAATAGCCTCAATTCTTCTTACACCTGATGCAACAGAACCCTCCTGACGGATTCTGAACAAGCCGAGGCTTGATGTATTTGTAGCATGTGTACCGCCGCAGAACTCAACTGAGAACTTACCGATGCTTACAACTCGTACAACATCGCCGTACTTCTCGCCAAACAATGCCATAGCGCCGAGTTTCTTTGCCTCTTCGATTGGCATTTCCTTTGTAACAACAGGGATAGATGCAAGAATCTTCTTGTTTACAAGGTCTTCGACTTTCTTAAGTTCTTCATCTGTGAGAGCCTCAAAGTGAGTAAAGTCAAAACGAACCGAATGGTCTGTTACAAGCTGACCTGCCTGATGAACATGATTGCCGAGAACTTCACGAAGTGCGGCCTGTAAAAGGTGAGCCGCTGTGTGGTTACGCATAATATTTGCTCTTCTGTCAAAGTCAACGATTGCACGAAGTTCTGTGCCGACCTCAAGTGTACCGCTCTTAATTGTACAAGAATGGAGATAAACACCCGAAGCATCCTTAGTTGTATCGTCAACATCAACCTCAAGAGTACCCGATTCCATTACACCTGTGTCGCCTACCTGTCCGCCACTCTCTGCATAGAACGGAGTTTTGTCGAGAACAACAAGAGCTGTTTCGTTTTCGCCGACGCTGTCAACTCTGATACCGTCTTTAATGATGGCAAGAACCTTGCTGCCTGTATTAAGGTCAGTATAACCGCAAAATTCTGTTTTAGCAATATCAGAAAGGTCTGTTGAATCCGAAATCCAAGCGTCTGTGTCTTCTTTCTTTCTTGCATCTCTTGAACGCTGTTTCTGCTCTTTCAAAAGCTCGTGGAAACGGTCAACATCAACATCAATACCCTGCTCGGAGAGAATTTCTCTTGTAAGGTCGATTGGAAAACCGTAAGTATCGTTGAGCTTAAATGCGTCCTCACCGCTGAGAACCTTAATATCCTGGTCGTCAACAATGCCCTGCAAAAGTTTAAAGCCCTGGTCGATTGTTTTCTGGAAACTCTCTTCCTCGACTCTGATAATCTTTGTAATAAAGTCCTGCTTTTCTCTTAATTCAGGATATGCCGATTCATTTTCTTTTATTACAGTTTCGCATACCTTATACAAGAATGCGTCTTTGTATCCTAAGAGTCTGCCGTGACGGGCTGCTCTTCTGAGCAAACGGCGGAGAACATAACCCTTACCCTCATTTGACGGAAGAACACCGTCGCCAATCATAAATGTTGTGCTGCGGATATGGTCGGTGATAACTCGGAGTGAAATATCCTTTTTATCGTCTTCACCGTAATTTACACCTGTAATTTCAGAAATCTTCTTCATAATATTCTGAACAGTATCAACCAAGAAAAGGTTATCAACACCCTGCATTACACAAGCAAGTCTTTCAAGACCCATACCTGTATCAATGTTAGGATGAGCAAGCGGAGTGTAGTTGCCGTTGCCGTCATTTTCAAACTGAGAGAATACAATGTTCCATACCTCAACGAAACGGTCACACTCGCAGCCGACATGACAGTCAGGCTTACCGCAGCCCTTTTCATCACCACGGTCAAAGTAAATCTCCGAACAAGGACCGCAAGGACCTGAACCGTGCTCCCAGAAGTTGTCTTCTTTGCCGAGTCTTACCATATGAGATGGCTCAACACCGATTTCTTCGGTCCAAATCTTGTAAGCCTCGTCATCGTTTTCATAAATAGAAACATAGAGCTTGTCAACAGGCATTTCGAGAACCTTTGTAAAGAACTCCCATGCCCAAGCTGTAGCCTCGTGCTTGAAATAGTCACCGAAAGAGAAGTTACCGAGCATTTCAAAATATGTGCCGTGACGGGCAGTAATGCCTACCCTCTCAATATCTGGAGTACGGATACACTTCTGACAGGTTGTTACACGCTTTCTCGGCGGTGTAACCTCACCTGTAAAATACTTTTTCATAGGAGCCATACCGCTGTTAATAAGCAGAAGGCTGTTGTCGTCCTTCGGAACAAGTGAAAAGCTCGGAAGTCTTAAATGACCCTTACTCTCAAAAAATGAAAGAAACTTTTCACGAAGTTCGTTAAGTCCTGTCCATTCCATTAAAAATCTCTCCTTAAAAAATTTGCAAAATAAAATCCTGCCCCATAAAAATGGGACAGGAGAATAATTCCTGCGGTACCACCCAAATTGGTGCTTAAACACCCTCTTTGAGTAATCTTACGATTACAATCCTTAACGCAGATATACGCTGTGCTTAGTCACACAGAGCTCAGGGGCAGCGTGCTGTAAACATTCATAAAGTCTTGCACCGACCGACTTCTCTCTGAAAGAACGAGATACAGCTAATCCCGTCAACGCCAATTACATATACTTTTTATTCAGTAGCATTATAAAACTAATTATTCACAATGTCAAGTGAATATAGGAAATTTTCTGATATTTTTCTTTTTTCGTACCGCAACAATCGCATTAATTTTGTTGCATATTGCGACACAAAATGATATAATATATTTATATATGTTTTTATATCACTTTGGAGGAGATTATTTTGAGTGCAAAAGTCACTTTACTTACTTATACGCCAAATCCCGAAATGACGGTTGCAATGGCTGCAAAACTCTGCTACTCACCGTCCGAAATATCAAATATAAGAGATGGTCTTACTGAGGAAAAGACCGCTGATTTTATAGATATGCTTGCAAACATCGGGCACGGCAGTCCGTTTGAACACGCTTCTTTTACCTTTGGCATTGAGGGCATTTCAAGAGCCTGCTCACATCAGCTTGTAAGACACAGAATCGCATCTTACAGTCAGCAGTCGCAGCGTTATGTTGACGGCACAAAGTTTGATTTTGTAACACCGCCTGAAATTGCAAAAAACGAAAAGGCGCTTGCCGCTTACAACAAAGTAATAGAAATGCAGTCAAAGGCTTACAGCGAAGTTCGTGACGCACTTGTTGCAGGATATATCAGAGAGGCAACAGGAAACTGTGACGATACCGATGAAGAAGTCATAGAAAACTACAGAAACGAAAACAAAGCAAAATTCAATGCTTTTGTAAAAAAAGCAAATGAAGACGCAAGATTTATTCTTCCTAACGCATCAACCACAAAAATTGTCTGCACTTTTAATGCAAGAAGTCTTGAGAATTTCTTTGCACACCGCTGCTGTAACCGTGCACAGTGGGAAATCAGAGATGTTGCCGAGCAAATGCTTAAACAATGTCTTGAAGTTGCTCCGCATTTATTCAAAAACTGCGGTCCTGCGTGTTTGTTCGGTGCTTGTCCCGAGGGCAAAATGAGCTGCGGCAAAATGAAAGAAGTACGCAAAAAATACGGCAGAGAGTAATATTTTAATTATATTTTAGAATAATAGAAATGGATAGGAACAAAAATGAGTGCAAAATTCATTGTAATAGAGGGTCTTGACGGAAGCGGAAAGGCTACCCAAACAAAAATCCTCTTTGATAAAATTTCAGCAATGGGAAAAAGCATTAAAAGACTTGAATTTCCCGATTACGCAAACGAAAGCTCGGCACTTGTAAAAATGTATCTCGGCGGAGAATTCGGCAGTAATCCGAATGATGTAAACGCTTATGCCGCTTCGTCCTTTTATGCGGTAGACAGAGTGGCAAGTTTTCTTAAATTTTGGAAAAAAGATTACGAAAACAGTGATGTGATTTTAAGCGACAGATACGCTACATCCAATATAATTTATCAGATGTCTAAACTTGACAAATCGGAGTGGGACAACTTTATTGAATGGCAAGAGGATTTTGAATACAATAAACTTTCTGTTCCTAAGCCCGATAAAGTTATTTATCTTGATGTTAAACCCGAAGTATCGCAAAAACTTATGAGCAAGCGTTACGAGGGTGACGAAGGCAAAAAAGATTTACACGAAAAGAATTTCGCATTTTTGCTTGAATGCAGAAAATCTGCTTTATATGCCGCTGAAAAATGCGGTTGGACAATTATTGACTGTTGTGAAAACGGTGAAATCAAGCCGATAGAATCAATAGCAGAGGAAATAGAAAAGGCGGCTGAAATTAATACTTTATGCTAAACTTTAAGCTGATAGAAAAATCCGATATAAATAAATTTCAGAAATACTACGACAATCCGGAGGGAATATCACTTACTACCAATATTTTGAGCGCATACCTCTGGAGAAATGAATATAATATAAAATTTGCTTTGTATAACAACTGTTTAATAAAAGCATATTTTAATGACGATGACAGCGTGTGGGGATATTGCCTGCCGCACGGCGAAGATATAAAACCCGCTGTCGAAGAAATCATAAAGGACGCTCACGAGCGTGGGCAAAAACCTTTTATCGTAATGCTGACAGACGCACAGAGGGTTAAACTTGAAACCCTTTTCCCGTCAGAATTTAACTATGAATTTTCACCCGAAAATCAGGAATATGTCTATTTGTCAGAAGATTTAATAAATCTTTCGGGCAGAAAATTCCACGCAAAGCGCAACCATATTTCAAAGTTTAAGAACGGTTATCCCGATTACAGATTTGAAGAAATAACAAATTCAAATAAAGAGGATGCTTATAAAGTAATGCTTGATTGGTGTGCCGAAAATGAAATTGATATTGAGCACTACGAAGAAAAAAATGCAATCAGAGAGGCTCTTGACAATATAGAAGAATTTAAAATGCATGGCGGAATTGTTTATGTAAAAGACAAAGCTGTTGCCATGACTCTCGGATGCGAAATCTCCCCTATTGCATTTGATATATGTTTTGAAAAAGCTTTGCGTGAATACGACGGCATTTATGCAGTAATTAACAATGAATTTGCCAAAACGCTGTCTTCTTATAAATATATAAACCGTGAAGAAGATATGGGGATAGAGGGACTTAAAAAGTCCAAACTCTCATATAATCCCATAATTCTGATCGCGAGGTATAACGCAACATTAAAAAATGATGGAAATTAATTTTTGCAAACCCGACAGTTCCGATATTAAATCACTTAAAAAGCTTTGGCTTTCATCTTTTGATGAAGAACCGAAAGCTGTTGATTTATTTTTTGACAAATGTTTTAACGCAAAACAAACTTATATTGCAAAGTACGGCGAAAAAATCATTTCCGCACTTTATCTTATAAGTGCAAGTTTTAACGGTCAAAAAGCTCATTATCTTTGCGGTGCGTCAACCCATAAAGATTTTCGCAAGCAAGGCATTATGAACAAATTAATTAAATACGCTCTTGAAGATTCGGCAAAAAACGGAGATAAGTACTCCTTTCTTTTCCCTGCAAACGATAATCTTTATAACTATTATCAAAATTTCGGTTATCGTGAAAACTGCATTGCTTATATTTCCGATTTTTCAAGAAATGATTTACTTTCTTTGCAGGAATTAAATTTCAGCGAAAATAATATTCTCAAGCAGGGTAATGACTTTAAGAATTTTGCTGTCGAATATTATTCAACATATAATATAAAAAATGTTAAAAGCAAAAATTATTTTGCATTGTTTGAAGAAAATGAAAATACGGCAGAAGTATTTTACTTTGAATTTGAAAAAAACAATTTAAAAAATATGATAAATGATATTCTGCAAAATACCGATGCCGAATATTTCAGATTTACACATAACAAAATATTTGAAAACGCACAAAAAATCCGATACGGAATGGTAAAATCGCTTGACAGCAAAATCACCGTGCCAAAGGATATTTATATAGGAATAACATTAAATTAAGTATAGAAAGGGTATTGCTATGTTTTATTTATTTTTAGCAGACGGATTTGAAGAAACCGAGGCTCTTGCACCGCTTGATATGATGCGCAGAGCAAAAATTGAAGTTAAAACAGTAGGAGTTACAGGCGAATTTGTAACAGGCTCACACGGTGTTACCGTTAAAGCCGATTTAAAACCCGAAGAAATATCATTTAATAACATTGACGGCGTGGTTCTTCCGGGCGGTATGCCGGGAACCATTAATCTCGGTAAATCGGAAACTGTGACTAAAGCGGCTGTTTACTGTGCAGAAAACGGCAAAATTACCGCTGCTATCTGCGCCGCTCCGTCGGTTTTAGGTAACCTCGGAATACTTAAAGGTAAAAAAGCAACCTGTTTCCCCGGATTTGAAAAAGAACTTGAGGGAGCAACATACACCGCTGCTCCTGTTGAAATTGACGGCAATGTAATTACAGGCAAAGGCGCAGGCTGTGCAATTCTCTTCGGCAAAGCTATTGTAGAAAAAGCAGTGTCTGCCGAAGCTGCAAACAAAGTCTGCGGTGATATGCAATGCCCATAATAAATATAAAAGAGCAAAAAAATTCACTAAGAGCAAAGCATAAGAAAATCAGAACAGCCTGTCCAAAAGAAATCAGAGCCGCTCTTGACAAAACATTGTTTGAAAAATTTGTTGATTTGAAAGAATATAAAGAGTGCAGTATTCTGTTTGCGTTTGTATCTATGCCGATAGAAATTAACACCTACCCTATTCTTGAAAAGGCGATTGCAGACGAAAAAATACTTGCTCTGCCAAAATGCAGACAAAGCGAGCCTGTTATGGATTTTTATAAAGTAACATCACTAAGTCAGCTTATAGAGGGCAAATATTCCATTATGGAGCCTGATACAGAAGTCTGCGGCAAAATTACCGATTATTCAAACGGTCTTTGTCTTGTACCAGGATTAAGTTTTGACTTATACGGCTATCGGCTCGGTTTTGGAAAAGGCTATTATGACAGATTTTTAGAACAGTTTGGCGGTACAACGGCAGGGCTTTGCTACTCAAGATGCATTGAGCAAAAACTACCGCACGGAATATATGACAAGGCTGTTGACATAATAATAACTGAAAAATTCACAAACGATACACGAAATGTGTTTGAAAAAGGAATGGTGTAAGTGAACGAAGAAAATAATATTCAGAACCTTGAAGAAAAGCATCGCCAAAAAGCAAAAAGCTTTACTTTAAATATTCAGGACGACATCTATGACGAATCCGCAAAAACAGAAAGCAACGAACCCGAAGAACTTAACTCTTACAGCGGCGAAGATGTTAAGGAACAGATGGCAAAAAATTCTAAGCAGGCTTTAAAAAAGAAAAAGAAAATAGACAAAAAACTTTCAAAAGCCAAAAATAAGCGTAACCGCAGAGTTTTCAGAGTTATCTGGTTGGTTTCCGTTATAATTGTCGGTGCTATGGCAGGTATGTTCTTTGTGGCAGGCATTGACGATATGCTCGCTATCAACCGTACCGAAGAAAAAAATGTAAGAATAGAAATTCCTGCAAATCCGAATCTTGACACAGTTGCAACCGTTCTTGAAAAGAATAATATCATTGATGATAAAA
This sequence comes from Ruminococcoides bili, assembly GCF_040093295.1. Lineage (NCBI taxonomy): Bacteria > Bacillati > Bacillota > Clostridia > Eubacteriales > Oscillospiraceae > Ruminococcoides > Ruminococcoides bili. The sequence continues at coordinate 2,401 of NZ_JBBNJY010000024.1, read as the reverse complement.
ACTATTTCAAACTGTTTGCAAAATTTACAAAAGCGGATGACGATTTTACACAGGGTACATATGACATCAAAACAAATTTGGACTACGAGGCAATTATCAACTTCTTGCTTAGCAGTGTAAACCGTACAGATACAGTTGAAGTAACAATTCCGGAAGGCAGAAATGTCCTTGAGATTGCTAAGTTACTTAAAGAAAAAGGTGCTCTCGCCGATGAAGACAAGTTCCTTGAGCTTTGTAATTCAAACCATTTTGACGATGAATATTCATTCTTAAAGGATATTACAAATGTAGATGACCGTTACTACAAACTTGAGGGTTACCTGTATCCTGATACTTATACATTCTATGAAAACGAAGATGCAGAGAATGTTATTTATCGTTTCCTTAATAACTACGAATCAAAACTTACCGAAAAACAAGATGTTCCGGGTTATGATAAGGTAACAACCATTGAAGATATGCTTAAGAAGAACAGAAGCGACTATACTCTTGACCAGGTTATGATAGTTGCGTCAATCATTCAGTCAGAGGCTGCCGATACAGACGATATGTATTACATTTCTTCTATTATCTACAACCGTCTTAATGCCGATGAAGATATGGGTGTTAAGTATCTCGGTCTTGACTCAACTAAATTCTACCCGTACAGAACACAAGCTGATATTCCTGAAGACGCAAGAGATACTTTTGAAAGTTCATATGACACATATTCTAAAGAAGGCTTACCGGCAGGTGAAATCTGTAACCCGGGTATGAATGCAATTATCGCTGCGCTCAATCCTAAGGATACAAATTACTACTTCTTCTGTCACGATAAAGACGGTAACGCTTATTATGCTTCAACAATTTATGAGCATAACGAAAATCTTGCAAATATTGAATAATTAGGAGATTATAATATGATTACAAGACCGGAAGTGCTTGCACCTGCAGGCGATATGGAATGTCTTAACTCTGCGCTTTCATTTGGCGCAGACGCAGTATTCCTCGCAGGCAAAATGTTTGGTATGCGCTCTGCATCAAAGAATTTTGACAATACACAGTTAAAACAGGCTTGCGAACTTGCCCACGCAAAGGGTGCAAAATTATATGTAACCTGCAACACTTTACCACGAAATAATGAACTTGACTTTTTACCCGACTATTTAAGCTATGCTCAAGAATGTGGTGTTGACGCATTTATTATTGCGGATTTAGGTGTTTTTGAGGCCGCTAAAAAATACGCTCCAAAGGTTGCAAGACATATTTCAACACAGGCAGGCGTAACAAACTATGCAACCGCAAATGTACTTTATAATATGGGTGCATCAAGAGTTGTGCTTGCAAGAGAGATTCCGCTTGATGAAATCGCACAGATGCGAGCAAAAATTCCGAAAGACCTTGAAATCGAGTGCTTTGTACACGGCGCAATGTGTGTGTCGTTCTCAGGCAGATGTCTTATTTCAAGTTATATGACAGGCAGAGATGCAAACCACGGCGACTGCGCACAGCCTTGCCGTTGGAAATATCACCTTTTTGAAGAAAACAGAGAGGGTCAGTACTTCCCTGTCGAGGAACATTCGGACGGCACATACCTTTACAATTCCAGAGATCTTTGTATGATTGAGCATATTCCCGAGCTTGTAAAAGCAGGAGTTTCCAGTCTTAAAATTGAGGGCAGAGCAAAATCAGCTTATTACACCGCTGTTACAACAAATGCCTATCGCCATGCTGTTGACGGATTTATGACTAACGGTGAAAATTATGTGCTTGAACCTTGGATTAAAGAGGAACTTGACAAGATAAGCCACCGTGAATACAATACAGGCTTTTACTTTGGCAAAGAACCGGGACAGGTTACGGGAAACGGTGGTTACATCAGACATTATGATGTGGTTGCTGTTTGCGAAAAGTCGATTGACGACACCACAACAGAAATTACACAGAGAAACAAATTTCTTGTGGGCGATACACTCGATGTACTGCCGCCAAGCGGTATTCCGTTTAATGTAAAGTGTGTTTCACTTACTGACGAATACGGAAATTCCGTTGATGCCGCACCGCATCCAATGCAAAAGCTCACAATGAAGAGTGATGTAAAAATTCCTGACGGTTCAGTTATAAGAAAAAAGAAAATTTGATATAAAAACTCCCCTGTTTTGTGACCCGACCCCCAAAAGTTAGACCTAAAAATCTAACTTTGGAGGTCGGTATTTTTATGTCAAAATACAGTTATGAATTCAAGAAGAAGGTAGTAATGGACTACATAAATGGAAAAGGAGGATATAAAAGTTTATGTAAAGAAAATGGGATACCGAGTCAAACAATATTACGAGATTGGATCTCAGCATACAAAGAATTTGGAAACAAAGGATTAATGCGATCAAGAGAAAAGAAAAATTACTCTTTTGAATTTAAGATG
>NZ_JBBNJY010000023.1:0-30983 GCF_040093295.1 Ruminococcoides bili | reverse complement strand
GATCTTTTAAAGGCTTGACCTAAATTTTTTAATTATTTCTCTAAAATTGTGAGCAAAACCATAATTCATTACTGCTGCCCCATCATTTAGAATAAAATCAAAATTTATTTGTTTTTCTTCCCCTTTTTTATATCCTTAAACGATACAAACAGTGGGTACAATGCTATGAACAGCAGTATAAAAATCACATTTATGCCAACCAAAGCATAAAAGTTCAGGTTAGGGCTCATATATAACACACCTACATTTGCCGCTATGGCGAGAACAAACAAAATGAGTATAAGTACCAAGCAAGGCCTTTTGCTCGCTCTGAACTCATTTTTGCAGTGATAACAGGTATGTGATTTTTCTTTTGCAATTTTTTTAACCTCTCTGTAGCCGTAAACGGTATGGCAGTGAGGACAAATAGGTAACTTCAGCATAAATTAGAATTTTCTGTTTGCGGTGTATTTGTTTGTATCGGCTTTTTTGTTGTCGTCGCTCTCTTCCTTTTGCGGAATGTAGTGGCGTGAGCGTGAAAAGCCCGTATCTGCGTCCGAACGGATTTTCTTAAGCGGTGCGTCCATAGATGCGTGGTCTTCGCTTACATCGCTTATAACAGGCACAAAAGCCACGGTCTTATCCGTTTCCTTATCTGCCTCTTTTTCTTCGTCCGCTCTGTTCATCTCTTCCTGCAAATGTATTCTCTCGGCGTCACGCTTTTGCTTGAGCTGATTAAACACACTTGTATCTATGGCAACCTTAGGAGTTGTATCCTCGGGTTCGGATGTAATTGTGTGTGATGTTCTCATCGGGTTAAAGTCAAACTCATCGGTTATGTCGCCGGCAATATTTTCGGAGTAAACCATACCGGCCTTTTTAGCCTCCATGGATTTCTTATATTTTTTAAGAGGAACATAATTCAAAAAGACGGGAGATATAAGCATAAAAATTACAAGCGGTACGGCAACAAGCAAAACTCCGAGAGGATTGCTGATATTGCCCGACTTAATCCAGTAAAGCATAATGCCTGCGGCAACCGCAACTGCAAGTGCAAAGCCGACAAAAATCATTTTGTTAATTATGACTTTACTTTCCTTTCCACATCTTGTGCATATATATTCACTTTTTCGTCTGCTTGAAAAACCCGAAATATATGAAATTCGTTTTGAACAGTAAGGACATTTTTTTGCTTTCATAAACAATCCCTCTTTTTGAATGTATTTTAAAATGAATAAATATTCATTAGTTATTTACATAATCTGTATTTTATTGCATTATTTAAATATTGTTTTTATTAAAATTATACTTTGAGTAATATTAATTAATTTCCGACTGCAATATTTTATAAGTACCTTCTTTGTTACGCTTATACAGCGTTTTACTCGAAAGCTGGCTTATATAAACCATAATTTTTCCGTTTTCCTTGCAGACAATAAATGACTTTGGCAGTTCGTAAGAAACATTCACAACATTTCCTTTTTTCTCTGCCTCTGTAAGATAATCTCTCGTTTTTTTAGAAACGGTACATCTGTCCATATCAAAAATACCGATAATTGATTTTGTGGTTATGACAGTATCCTGTCCCAAATGTAAATACATTTCAACTGATTACTCCGTTACAAACATTAAAAATTTTGCCGTGCTTAAGCTGCTCCTTGTTTGACTGCTCGCAGCAGGTTATAAAAACCTGGCAGTCATCAAGTTTATTCAGTAAAAAATCCTGTCTTTTGGAATCAAGCTCGCTCATAACATCGTCGAGCAAAATTATCGGCTTTTCGCCCATTCTTTCAGACAAAACCGCCGCCTCGGCAAGTTTTAATGACAATACCGCACTTCTTTGCTGCCCTTGCGAGGCATAAAGTCTTGCATTTTTGCCGTTTATAAGTATCTCTGCATCATCTCTGTGCGCACCTTTTGTAGTACAGCCGTTTCTTATATCATCTACCCTACTTTGTTCAAAAGTTTCGCATAATTTTTGGTAAATTTGCTCAATACTGTCGCCGTATTCGGCATTTGTAGTCGATAAATACCTAATTTCAAGCTGTTCTTTGCCGCCCGAAATGCCAAAATGGTATTCCGCAGCCCGTTTTTCGAGCATCTGGAGATACTCCATTCTCTGTTTTATGAGTATAGCACCGTTTAAGAGCAGGGAATTGTCCCAGATTGAAAGAGTTTCTTCAAGTTCGGGATGCCTGTAAATATCTTTGAGCAAAGAATTTCTCTGATTAAGCGTGCGGTTGTACTTTGAAAGCACCACCGCATTTTTTAATTTTTCTCTGCAAATAGCGCTGTCAATGAATTTTCGCCTTTCGGACGGGCCTCTTTTAATTAAATTGAGATGTTCGGGCGAAAAAACGACCGCACAATATTTTTCAATCAGTGCCGCAGCCGAATTTTTGGCTACAGAGTTGATTTCTACCTGCTTTTTATTGCCTTTGAATTTTATAGAGGCGGTCTGCTCCCTGTCCTGTCCGAAAAATCGGACTTCGAGTTTTGCAAAAGGCTTGCCAAAACCTATAAGTTCGTTGTCCTTTGAACCCCGAAACGAATGACCGCCGCAAAACATCCAAAAAGCCTCAAGCAGATTGGTTTTTCCCTGTGCGTTGTCGCCGTAAATTACATTCACACCGTCGCACGGGGTAATAATTGCGTCATCAAGATTTCTGTAATTTTCAAATTTCAGCGCAAGTACCTTCAAAAAATATCATTCCCAGCTCAGATAACGGTAATTTTTTCTCCGTCAAACTCTGCAAAGTCGCCTTTACGCATTTTTTTGCCACGCATAGTGCAAACCTCACCGTTTACGGTGACATCTCCGTTCTGAATTATCATTTTTGCCATTCCGCCCGTGTCACAAAGACCCGCAAGCTTAAGCAAATCCTGTAATTTTATAAATTCTGTGTCAATGCTGATTTTTTTATCCTTCATTTGAAAGCCTCATTGGAACTACAATGCTCAAAAAGCTGTCGCCCTTCACCGGTTTGATAACCATCGGCTTAATCGGGCCGCTTAAAGCAAGTCTGATTTCATCGGTATCGCAATTTTTGAGAGCGTCAAGCAAATATTTGTTGTTAAAACCAATCTCAACTTTTTCTCCCATAATCGAAACCGAAATACTGTCGTTTGCTCTGCCGACTGCAGACGCACATGAAAGTTTGATTTCGTCATTATCAAAATTGCATCTTACAGGGCTTTGAATTCTGTCGTTGTTTAAAAGTGACATTCTTTCAACCGAGTTTATGATAACTCTTGTGTTTATAATGACCTCTGTTTTTACATCGGTCGGAATAGTTGTCTTGTAATCGATAAAATTACCCTCGATAAGTCTTGAAATTACTCTGTAATTGTCAACCTTGAAGGTGATGTGTCTTTGACCAATGATAATATCTACATTTTGCTCGTCATCGCCCAAAAGTTTGAGGACTTCAAGCTGAGTTTTTCCCGGAACAACAAATTTATTTTTGCTTTCGGAATCTACATTTTCACTTCTGATTGCCATTCTGTAGCCGTCAATTGCTACGATTCTGAAAAGTCCGTCTTCAATTTCAAAAAGCGAACCCGTATAAATCGGCTTTGCGTTGTTATCGGACACGGCATATACTGTCTGCCTGATCATTTCACGCAGAGTTTTTGCATTTACGGTAATCATATCTGTCTGTTCAAAAGTAGGAAGATCCGGATATTCGATTGATGACATTCCCACAATTTGGTAATCTACATTTCCGCAGGTAATATAAGTCACCATTCTTTCGTCGGTCTCAATCATAACGATTTCTTCAGGCAGCTTTCTGACAATATCAAGAAAAAGCTTTGCACTGACAACAATTTCGCCTTCCTCCTGGATGGTAACATCAATGTCAGTTGTGATTCCGATTTCAAGATTGTAGCCTGATATATTTAGTGAATTGTCGTACGCTTTTATAAGCACACCTTCAAGAGCAGGTATTGCAGCTTTTGAAGATACTGCTCGTGACACATTTGACACAGCGTTAGCGAGGTCTGTTCGTAAGCACGAAATTTTCAAGTGTAGCTCTCCTTTATGTAGTGATAATTTAAATATTTCGTAGTAGTAGTAGGGGGTGTTAAATTGTTAAAAAATTGTAACTTTTCCGATTATTCCTTAAAAAAACCGTCCACAAAACACTCCACAGCCTTTTAACAGCTTTTACATCGTCTGTTAAAAGGACTTTTTCTTTCAACATAGGGTTGAAAATTGTTAGTGAAATGTTAATAAAAATGTTAATTGGATTCGGTATAAAAAAGCCTTTCAAAAGCTGTTTTTTATAAGATTTCCGACTGTACGGAAAAATCCTGCCGCATTTTTGCTTAAAAAATCCGTAAATTTTACGCTTTAAAAATTGTAAATTCAAAGCCTGTTTTTTTTAGATTTTTCTATACTATTATATATAGGCAAAAATCTCCTCTTTTTCAGGCTCATAAAAATACGGATTTTTTCCTGATTTTTTTGCTGTGAACGCAGCTTTTTAGGGTGTTCCCTCAACTACGGTGAAAATAAGTCCGAAATTGCATTAATTAGTGCAATTTACGGAAAAATATTTCAAAGTTTTTTACAAATAAATTTTTAATATTTTTGAACATACTAAAAATGTTGAAATTATGGAAAGGCATTAACAGGTTGTGTTAAATCTGTATGCTTTCAAGTATTGACCAAACGGCTGAAAGCTAAGCATTTAAGCCGAAATTTAAGTGTTTACAAATGTTACAAAACTGTAATGTTAATAATGTTAAAAGGTTAAAATCGTGTAACCAAATATGTTGAAAACCCGTTGAACTACCTGTCACGGATATTCTTGATGGTATCGTCGATTATCTCTTTGATCTTGCGGTCATTCTGCATCATTTTCTTAACCTTTTTAACGGTGTAGATAACGGTGGAGTAATGTCTGCCGCCGAATTCTTCTCCGATGTTTGCCATTGAGAGTGTTGTAAGCTCTCTTGAAATATAAATTGCAATGTGTCTGGCATTGCTGATGTTTGCACTTCTGTTGTTTTCAGAACGGATAGCCTCGGGAGTAACGCCGAAAGTACGGGAAACTTCCTCGATAATGCGCTCTACGGTAACCTCCGGCGGAGTATCGTTATTAAGAATGTCTGAAATAACCTCCTGAACCGAAGAAACTGTAATTTTCTCCTGATTTACAAGGTTTTTTGCCTTTAATTTTTTAACTGTGCCCTCAAGCTGACGAATATTAGCCTTGATTTTAGAAGCAATGTACTCGCAAACCTCATTTGAAAGGTCAAGATCGAGAAGCTCTGCCTTTCTTTTAATGATAGCGATTCTTGTTTCTACATCAGGCGGCTGAACATCGGCAATGAGGTCGGACTCAAATCTTGAACGAAGTCGGTCGTCAAGGGTTTTAATTTCCTTTGGCGGACGGTCGGATGTAAGAACGATCTGCTTGTGAGCGTCATAAAGAGCATTGAAAGTATGGAAAAATTCTTCCTGTGTACTTTCCTTACCGCCGATAAACTGAACATCATCGACGAGCAGAATATCTGCTTGTCTGTATTTTTTTCTGAACTCGCTCATTCGTGCCATACGAAGTGACTCGATAAGTTCGTTGGTAAAATCGTCACCTTTTATGTAACAAATAGTTTTTTCGGGTGAATTTTTCTTGATTTCGTTGCCGATTGCATAAAGCAAATGAGTTTTGCCAAGACCAGAATTTCCGTATAAAAACAGCGGATTGTAGGCATTGGCGGGATTTGTGGCAACTGCAAGACAGGCTGCATGAGCAAATTTGTTTGATGAGCCGACAATAAAAGTATCAAAAGTATATTCATAACTTATGTCTGTGATTTCCGCATTTGCAGCTGCCTGTTGTTCCTCTTTGACAGAGATTTCTTCGGGAATTTTCATTTCAATAACGAAAATCTGACCGAAGACGGCTTCAAAAGCCTCGTTAAGTAGAGAAAGATAGCAGCGAGTTATAGTCTGACGATGAAAATCGTTAGGAACTAAAATTACAGCTTTGTTCTTGTCAAAATCAAGTTCGATAGGCTCGATTCTGCTGATCCAAGTGTTGTAAGCGACATCGGTAATTTTAGTTTTGCAATAACTGCATATGATTCCCCACGCTTCTTCAAAAGATTCCATATACGACTTCCCTCCCATAATAAATACGGCAATATCGCCATATTACCCCATAGTAAATCTATTCTATTATATTATAGAACACTTCCTAAAAAAAATCAATCTTTTTATTACTCTAAAAATAATGGCTTTTAAGGTACTTTTAAAGCCCGAGAGAGGATTTTTATTTAATTTTTGACTTTAAAAGACTCTTTTTTAAAACTTAGAAATACGCTTAATTAAAACTAAAAGAGAAAACCAAAAATTTTATAATTGCTTTGAAACGGAAAAAATAAAAAATCGGATGTTTATTTTTCTTTCAATTTTCTTTTTATATTAACTTTTATATTAATAAATATTATCAGCAATCTTTTTCTATATATAAGTATATATAAGCAAACCGTAAAACCGCTCTGCTTTACAAATTTTAAAAAAACTTTTTATTTTTTGTTGACTATAAAGAAAAATTAATATATAATGCTATATTGCAAGGTTATATATTGAAGGGAGGGTTTTCAGTATGTTGAGAACTTATCAGCCAAAGAAGCTCCACAGAAAGAAGGAGCACGGCTTCAGAAAGAGAATGTCTACAGCCAACGGTAGAAAAGTATTGGCTAGAAGAAGAGCTAAAGGTAGAAAAAGGTTGTCTTACTAAAGAACAGGCCACTTTATTACAGTGGTCTTTCTTTGTTGTTTGCGGCTTTTACTTTGCTTAGGTGGTTTTAATTTTGAGTGACTTCATCACTTTAAAGGACAATAGGGATTTTTCCAGACTTTACAGGAGGGGAAAATCCTTTGTAAGTCCTGTTTTGGTAACATATGTTATAAAAAATAAATCCGATAACCTGCGTTTTGGAATAACTACGGGCAAAAAAGTCGGAAAAGCGGTTAAGCGCACCCGTGCAAGGCGTGTGATTCGTGCCGCATATTATCAGCTTTACAATGATTTGAAACCCGGTTATGATTTTGTCTTTGTGGCAAGGTCGAGGACTCCTTTTGTAAAATCTCAAAAGGTATATGACGCTATGAAAAATCATATGGAGTCTGCCGGCGTTCTGAAAAAGTAATATTATGAAAAGAATTTTAATTCTGCTGATAAAATTTTATAAAGCTGCAATCTCTCCGCATCTGCCAAAAAGTTGCAAGTATGAGCCTACCTGCTCTCAATACGGAATTGAGGCGATAGAGCGCTTTGGCGCATTAAAGGGTACCGCTCTGACCATATGGCGGATACTGCGCTGTAATCCTTTTTCAAAGGGTGGCTACGATCCTGTCCCGGAAAAAACGGACAAGCCAAGAAAAATTAAGTGAGGTAGCTTATGGCAAATATATTTGGATTTTTTGGAAGTATTCTCGGCTATGTTCTTTGGGCTGCTTTCTACTTTCTAAAAGATTTCGGTCTTTCAATAGTTGTATTTACTATTGTAATCAGACTTATTTTGTTCCCATTTACTGTCAAGCAACAAAAATCTATGGCAGGCACAATGAGAATGCAAAGAAAACAAAAGGAGCTCCAGGAAAAATACGCCAATAACAAGGTTAAGCTCCAGGAGGAAATGAACAAGCTTTACGAAAAAGAGGGAGTAAAGCCTATGGGCGGTTGCCTTACAATGATAATTCCTCTCCTTGTAATGCTCGGTATTTTTTATGCCGTTGCATATCCTCTTACAAACACACTTCATCTTAACTCGGACACAGTAAACAGTGCTGTTTCGTATATGAACACAATTCCGGGTTACACAATCACTACAAATGCTACTTATCAGCAAATCGAGCTTATCAGGGTGTTCCCAAGCATTATGAACACTGAAACAATTCAGGGACTGTTCTCAGCTGCGGACTGCCAGCAGATAATCGATTTTGCAAACGGATTTAATATGATGGGAATCAACCTTCTTACAATTCCAAAGGATATGGGTATTTTCTCATGGTACTCACTCATTCCTGTACTTTGTTTTGTATCATATGTTGGTTCACAGTTAGTAATGCAGAGAATCAATAAGGCTCAGATGGCACAGCAGCAGGGCTGCCTCAAGGTAATGCTCTATGTAATGCCTCTGTTTACAGCTTATATCGCATATACCGTACCGGCTGCGGTAGGTTTTTACTGGATTTGCTCATCAGTAATTGCGTTTATCCAATCACTTGTTATTGCAAAGTTCTTTACTCCGGTAAGCTTTACTGCAAAAGAAGAGGCTCGTCACATTGCTCTTATGGAGCTAAACGAGGCAAAAGTTCCTTATGTTTACTCACCTGTTGAACAGAAGACAAGCTCTAAGTCAAACGGCAACGGAAAAAAGAAAAAGAAGTAATTGAAATAGGTGAATACTATGATTAGAGAAGCAATCGGTGTTGGCGAAACTGAAGTTCTCGCCCTTGAAGACGCAAAAAGACAGCTCGGTATTGACGAATCCGAGATTGTTGAGTTTGAGGTTATTCAGCGTGCCGAGAAAAAGAAATTCGGTCTTTTTGGCGGTGCACCCGCTAAGGTAAAAATTACTCTTAAGGCAGGCCCGGCCGAAACAGCGGAAGAATTTTTAAGCAATGTACTTAAGAATATGAAGCTTGAGTCGGTTTCTATCAATAAAAAAGAAATTGAAAACGGCGTAGAGTTTGACCTTGAGGGTGAAAATGTCGGTTTTGTAATCGGCAGAAGAGGTGAAACACTCGACGCATTGCAGTACCTTACAAGCCTTGTTGCAAATCACGCTGACAATTCGTACTTTAAGGTTACTGTAAACACAGGCGACTACCGTGAAAAGAGAGAAAAAACTCTTGAAATTCTCGGCAGAAAGCTTGCTTTCAAGGCAATTAAGACAGGCAGAAAAACAAGTCTTGAGCCGATGAACCCGTATGAAAGAAGAATTATTCATACTTCTGTACAGAAGGTGAACGGTGCTATTTCATGGAGCGAGGGCGAAAACGCAAACCGTCATGTTGTAATAGGACCTGATCCAAAGTACAAGAGATATCAGAGAAACAGCAATTCAGGTTACAACAGAGGCAGAGGCGGCAGACGCCCGTACAACAACAACTCTGTTAATAACGAGGTAAATCCCGACAGAAAGCCCCTTAACGAAGGAAGCCTTGACGGACTTTACGGCAGAATTGATAAATAATGATTTTTAAAGAAAGGGGGCATTTTTGCTCCCTTTTGTTTTTTATTTAAAACCATTTTAAAGAGAGTGATTTTATGTCTGACACTATTGCTGCTATCAGCACGGCGCAGGGTGAGGGCGGTATCTCGGTTATTCGTATTTCCGGTGATTCTGCGTTTACTGTATGCGATAAAATTTTTAAAGGCATCAATAATAAAAAACTTGCCGATATGAAAGGCTATACCGCATCTTTCGGAAAAATTGTAAGTGACGGCGAAGAAATTGACGAGGCGGTTGCTCTTGTTTTTCGTGAACCTTTAAGCTATACGGGCGAAAATGTTGTCGAGCTTTCATGCCACGGCGGTATCTATATTACAAAACTTGTACTTCGTGCGGTGCTTGATGCAGGCGCAGTTCCGGCACAGGCAGGCGAATTTACAAAACGGGCATTTTTAAACGGAAAAATTGACCTTTCGGAGGCGGAGGCTGTAATCGACATCATTTCCGCAAAATCCCGTTCCGCCGCAAGGGCGGCTCTTTGTGTAAAAGAGGGTGCGGTTCGCAACAAAATTGACGAAGTAAAAAATCTCTTGCTTTCAACGGCGGCACATCTTTCCGCATGGGCAGACTATCCCGAAGAAGATATTGCCGAAGTAACCGACGAACAGCTTTACGATTCGTTTGATGTCAGCATTGCAATACTTGACGGACTTATTTCGAGTTATGACAGCGGACAGGCGGTAAAGCAGGGTATAGACACGGTAATTGCGGGCAGACCGAATGTAGGAAAAAGCACTCTTATGAACTTGCTTTCGGGTTGCGAGCGCAGTATTGTTACCGACATACCCGGCACAACGAGAGATATTATCGAGGATACTGTAATTATCGGCGATGTTATTCTTAGGTTAAGCGACACTGCGGGACTTAGAACAACCGATGACAAGGTAGAAAAAATCGGAGTTGACAGAGCAAAGCACAGATTAAAGCAGTGCGGACTTTTGCTTGCGGTATTTGACTATAACCGCAGTCTTGACGATGACGATAAAGAATTGATAGAATCGGCAGGCGAAGTGCCGTGCATTGCGATAATCAACAAAACCGATTTGGACAAACAGCTTGACACAGAGTACATTGAAAGCAAGATAAAAAATGTGGTTTATCTTTCGGCAAAAAGCGGAGAGGGCAGAGCAGAGCTTGTAAAAGCGGTTGAAGATATTGCGGGAATGGATAATTTTAACCCGAGCGAGGGTGTACTTTCCAATGAAAGACAGAGACAGGCGGTATTAAACTCCCTAAACTCTGTAAAAGACGCAAAAAATGCTCTTGAAATCGGACTTACCTATGATGCAATCACTGTAAGCATTGAAGAGGCAATTACAAGTTTGCTTGAACTCACGGGTGAGAGAACAAGTGATGAAGTTGTAGACAGAGTATTCCATAATTTTTGCGTGGGCAAGTAATCTTGTTATTGAAAAGCGAAAGTCAGAGTAAATTATGGTTTAATGTGCAAATTAAGCGAAATAATTTTAAAATTTAGGTCAAGCCTTTTTAAAGGTTGACCAAACTTTTATAATTTATTAACCCTAAAAAGGAATGAAATATATGAAATATTTTGCAGGAGAATATGATGTAGCAGTTATCGGTGCGGGTCACGCAGGCATTGAGGCGGCTTTGGCTGCCGCCAGACTTGGCTGTAAAACTGCTGTTTTTACTATTAATATGGATGCCGTCGGCAACTGCCCTTGCAATCCGTCAATCGGCGGAACGGCAAAAGGTCATCTTGTTCGTGAAATTGACGCACTCGGCGGCGAAATGGGCAAGACTGCCGACGAATGTTTTTTGCAGTCCCGTATGCTCAACCGTGGTAAAGGTCCTGCCGTTCACTCATTGAGAGCGCAGATTGACCGCCGCAAATATTCCACCGTTATGAAACACAAACTTGAATTGCAGAAAAATCTTGAATTAAGACAGGCGGAAATCGTTGAAATAGAAAAGACAGAGGACGGTTACGACCTTACCACAAGAATGTTAGCGGTTTTTCATTGCAAGACGGTTGTTATTGCCACAGGCACATACCTCGGCGGAAGAATTTTTGTGGGCGAGGTATCATACGAAAGCGGCCCTGACGGCATTTTTCCTGCATCTTTTCTTGGTGCAAGTCTTAAAAAACTCGGCTTGCCGTTAAGAAGATTTAAGACAGGTACTCCTGCCAGAGTTTTAAGAAATTCCATTGATTATACAGACCTTGAAGTACAAAAGGGTGACGAACCGCCGCAGCCTTTCTCTTATGAAACCGAAAGTTTGGGCGAGAACAAGGTGGATTGCTACATAAGCTGGACAAATGACGAAACCAAGCAGATTATCCTTGAAAATATTCACCGTTCACCGCTTTACGCAGGTAAAATCGAGGGTATAGGCCCTCGTTACTGCCCGAGTTTTGAAGATAAAATAATGAGGTTTAAGGATAAGCCAAGACATCAGCTTTTTATTGAGCCGTGCGGTCTTGACACAGAAGAAATGTATTTGCAGGGAATGAGCTCATCACTCCCCGAGGAGGTACAGCTTAAGTTTTACCACACCATAAAAGGTCTTGAAAACTGCGTAATTATGCGCCCTGCCTATGCAATTGAATATGATTGTGTTGACCCGACAGCTATGCTTGCAACGCTTGAATTTAAAGATTTTCCAAATCTTTTCGGTGCAGGTCAGTTCAACGGCAGTTCGGGTTACGAAGAAGCGGCGGCACAGGGACTTGTTGCCGGAATTAATGCCGCTTTGAAAGTCCTCGGAAAATCTCCTCTCATTCTTGACAGAGCAGGCTCTTATATCGGCACACTTGTTGATGACCTTGTAACCAAGGGTGCAAACGAGCCGTACAGAATGATGACCTCAAGAAGTGAGTACCGCTTGATTCTCCGTCAGGACAATGCGGACGAAAGACTTACTCCGCTCGGCCACGAAATCGGACTTATCAGCGAAGAAAGATACCAAAAATTTCTTAACAAACAGGAGCTTAAAAAGCAGGAGATAAAGCGACTTAAGACAACCGTAATTTCTCCGACAGAAGAAGTAAACAAAATTCTTACAGAGCGTGGCACAAGTGAAATTACCACGGGAGTACATCTTATTGACCTTATAAAAAGACCGCAGCTTGACTACAAGTCGCTTGAAAGTATAGACACAGGCAGACCGAAACTTGACCCGAACATTTTTGAGCAGGTTGAAGTGGAAATCAAGTACGAAGGCTACATTTCAAAGCAATTAAAGCAGGTTGAGCAGATGCGCAAACTTGAAAACCGCCGACTGCCCGATGATTTTGACTACCGCACAATCAAGGGACTTAGACTTGAGGCACAAGAAAAGCTGAACAAAATAAAGCCGTTGAGCATAGGACAGGCATCGAGAATTTCGGGCGTATCGCCTGCCGACATCAGCGTTTTGCTCATTTGGCTTGCACAGAATAAATAATCGGAGGGATTTATGATTAAGAATTTGCTCCAAAATTATATAAAAGATTACAAAATCACACTCACGGAAAATCAGTACGAGCAGTTTCAAAAATATTTTGAACTGCTTGCAGAGTGGAACGAAAAAATGAACCTAACCGCCATAACAGACGAGAGCGGTGTGGCACTCAAGCATTTTGCCGACAGCCTTAGCTTGCTGAATTTTGTTGATATTCTGCAGAACAGCACACTTGCCGATGTGGGTACGGGTGCGGGTTTTCCGGGTGTTGTTCTGAAAATTGCCAGACCCGACATAAAACTCACCCTTATAGACAGTCTGAATAAAAGACTTGTTTTCTTGGGCGAGGTATGCGCTCAACTCGGTATTGAAGCCGAACTTATCCATAGCAGGGCAGAGGACGGCGCAAGAGATGAAAAGCTTAGGGAAAGTTTTGATTTTGCAGTGTCAAGAGCAGTTGCGAGAATGAATGTTTTGAGCGAATACTGCCTGCCGTATGTAAAGGTGGGAGGTGCGTTCTGCGCAATGAAGGGCGCACAGGCAAACGAGGAATTTAAAGAATCTTTAAATGCAATTAACACCCTCGGCGGTAAACTCGAAAAAAAATATTTCTTTGAATTACCCGAAAACGGCGGCGAAAGAGCAATTGCGGTAGTCAGAAAAGTTAAAAACACACCGCAAAAATACCCCCGTCAATCGGGAAAAATTAAGGCAAAGGCTTTGTAATTATGGAAAATAATTTTTATAACATTTTTGATTCGCACGCACATTACGATGACAAATGGTTTGACGAGGACAGAGAAGTTTTGCTTTCCTCAATGAAAGAGAACGGCGTGTGCGGCATTGTAAACAACGCTGTTGATTTAAAAACCGCAAAAGTCTGTATAGATTTTTGCGAAAAATACGATTTTATGTACGGTGCGGTTGGATTTCACCCCGAAAATCTCGAAGATATGCCAAATGATTATCTTGACCGGGTTGCAGAGCTTTTAAAGCACAAAAAAATTGTAGCTGTCGGAGAAACGGGACTTGATTATCATTGGGATATTCCTAAAGATTTGCAGAACAGAGTTTTTGAAGAACAGATAAAACTTTCGCTTGATGTAAATATGCCGATAATCGTGCATGACAGAGAGGCGCACGGCGATACTCTCAATTATTTGAGAAAGTACAAACCTAAGGCGCTTGTTCACTGTTTTTCGGGCAGTGTTGAGATGATGCGTGAAGTGATGCGCTACGGAAGTTACATCAGTCTTGGCGGAGTTGTTACCTTTAAAAATGCAAGACACAGCGTTGAGGTTGCAAAAGAAGTGCCGATTGACAGACTTTTGCTTGAAACCGATTGTCCGTATATGTCGCCCGTACCGTTCCGAGGCAAAAGGTGCGACAGTACAATGATAAAATATACGGCGGAAAAAATTGCTGAAATCAGAAATACAGATGTGCAGGAGCTTTTAAATATCACCGCAGAAAATGCAAAAAGATTTTACGGAATAGATTAACGAAATTTTTTGACAGAAATTAGATGTCAGCGCATAGGTTATAAAAGTTTGGTCAAACTTTTATTAATTTTAAAAAGAACATCAAAAAATTGTCACATTAAAAAGTTACGATATTCATATATAATGAGGGATACGAAAGGATGTGCCGTTATGAGCAAATTGCTTGTTGTTGATGATGAATACAGAATCAGACAAATTATTAAAAAATATGCCGAATTTGAGGGCTACGAGGTAGAAGAGGCCGTTGACGGTATGCAGGCTATCGAGCTTTGCAGACGACAGGATTTTGACTTGATTATTATGGATGTTATGATGCCTGAGCTTGACGGTTTTTCGGCTTGCAAAGAAATAAGAAAATTTAAATCCACACCTATTATTATGCTTTCGGCAAGAGGTGAGGAGTACGACAAAATTCACGGCTTTGAAATCGGCAGTGACGACTATGTGGTAAAGCCGTTTTCACCAAAGGAACTTATGATGCGTGTAAACGCAGTTATAAAAAGAAGCGGAAAGGCAAACAGCGAGCCTGAAAAGGATATTTTTACATACAAAGGTCTTAGCGTTGATTTTTCCGCACGAATTGTTACCATTGACGGCGAAAGAGTTGAGATGACTCCAAAGGAGTACGAGCTGTTTTTCTATATGGTGAAAAACAAGGGTATTGCGCTCACCCGTGAAAAGCTGATTAGCGAAGTATGGGGTTACGATTTCTTCGGTGACGAGCGTACGCTTGATACTCACATCAAGCTGTTAAGAAAAAGTCTGAAAGATTACAGCAAATGTATTGTTACTCTGCGAGGAGTTGGCTATCGTTTTGAAACACTCTAAATTCAGAAAACTCAGCTGGGCTGAGGTAAAAAACAGAGAAATGCCATTGCATTTCACACTTTTATGTTATTTTTTGCTTTTTGGTCTTTTAATTCTTGTTGTACTGTGGATATTCCAATCATTTTTTCTTGAATCGTTCTACACATCTACCAAGAAAAATGCGGCGGAAAAAAGTGCAAAAATAATAGCGGAATCTCTTGAAAATAATCAAAATCCGCTTGCTACCATAGAAAATGTGGCGTCATACAATTCTTTGTGTGTACAGGTTTACGATACAAGCACAGCATTTTTTCAAAAACGCTACGAATGTAACTATGCCTCTCCGTTGGTTTCGCTGAACATTGAGGCGCACAAAGTTTATTCATACTATTCTTGTGCGTCCGATAACAACGGAAGCTGCCTTGAAATCATAGGTGAGAACGAACGACAGGACGGTCTTTTTGAAGATTATCAGAAAAATACCGCCACAAACGATACCGCAAGTAAATTTAATTGGAAGAGAAAATCAAGCGGTACAGCAAAAATTATGACATACGGCAAAATTCTCTCTCTCGAGGATGGCACCGAATGTTTTGTAATAGTTTCTTCCGTAATTACACCGATTAATAATACGATTGAAATTATAAAAGACCAAATTTTTGTAATTTCTATTGTATTTTTCGTGCTTGCTGTGGCAATATCACTTTATGCAAGCCAAAGAATTGCAAAACCTATTTCGCTTACAACAAAGGCGGCAAAAGAACTTGCAAAGAAAAACTACGATGTCGAGTTTGATTCAAAGGGTTATCTTGAGGTTCAGGAACTCAACGATACCTTGAATTTTGCCAAAAAAGAACTCGCCGCAAACGAAAGACTGCAACGGGAACTTATCGCAAATATTTCCCACGATTTGCGCACACCGCTTACTATGATTACAGGCTACGGCGAAGTTATGCGTGATTTACCGGGTGAAAATACCGCCGAGAACATTCAGATTATCATTGACGAGGCAACAAGACTTTCAAGCCTTGTAAATGATTTGCTTGATTTGTCAAAATTGCAGTCGGGCACAATGGAACTTCAAAAGTCGGTTTTCTGCATTACCGACAGTTTCAAAACTATTTTTGCGAGATATGCAAAGCTCAAGGAGCAGGACGGATATAATATTTATCTTGATAAATGCAAGGAAAGAGTATTTGTAAAAGCTGACGAACTGAAAATTTCGCAGGTTATATACAACCTTATAAATAACGCTATTAACTATGCGGGCGAGGACAAAACGGTTGTTGTTACCCAGCAGGTAATCGGTGAAAAGGTGAGAATCAATGTAACCGATCACGGCGAGGGTATTCCTGCCGACAAACTCGAGTACATTTGGGACAGATATTATAAGGTTGACAAGGAGCACAAGCGCAGTGTAATAGGCACCGGTCTTGGACTGTCAATTGTAAAATCTATCTTGAATGCCCACAACGCAAGATGCGGTGTAACAAGCACCCTCGGCAAAGGCAGTACATTCTGGTTTGAACTTGACACTGTAAAGGTTGTTGAGATTAAGGAAGATATTTCTGATGATAATTAATGTAAGCTAATTAAAGGTAGTGAAATTCTATGACAAATATATATTTGTCTGATGAAAAATTACTCAAGATGATGTTTTCTTTATTTGTTATATGATAGAGCGTGTTGCCCGAAAGCAAAGTTGACGGAATTATCAGGGTTTATAATAATCTGATTTGTGAAGTTATAGACAATTATAATTGCAGTGCTTATTACGAACCGTCATATGTAATTGCAAGAGCTTACCAAAACGTGGACTTTTAAAACAACATTAAAGCGTTTAAAAAGTAAAAATATTATAAAGCAAGAAAATCCGCATTTTACACAAATGCGGATTTTTGTTAAATATCATCTTGTTGTGAATCTTTAAAATATGACCTGTACTGACTCGGAGTAAGATTTTTTTTCTTTTTAAAAAGTCGGGAGAAGTACATTTGATCTGCAAATCCCGATTCGCTTGCAACATCTTTTATAGTAAGATTGGAAGTTGCAAGCAATGAACTTGCCCTTGAAATTCGTAATTTATTGATATAATCGTGTACAGACATACCCATTTCCGATTTAAACAGCTTATAAAGGTAAGAACGGTCGAGTTTCAGATAGTTTGAAACATCGGTTGCGGTAAAACTTGAATTTCGGTAATTGAGTTCAATATATTTTGCCGCAGAGAGTACATAGTGATTAAACTCTTCGTTTACCGCAGGAAAATATTGTATGTAATAAGAAAGCAGATAGCACATTCTTGCGTTTATCCTTGCGTTCTGATAAATGTCTCCTTTTCCGTCAACAGTAATATTGAACAATTTTTCAACATCAGGTAATTCAATAGGCGGGGTAACATAAAGTCCCGATGTAAATGCCGTATGAGAAATGAGCCACATATAATCTACACCTGTAAAAAATACATACAGCAATTCGCAGTTGTCATCTCCGCATTCAAAAGTAGCCTCAATATTTGGTCTTACAAATATACTTTGCATTTCGGTTATATCATATTTTATCTTGTCAATCCATAAAATGCCACTGCCCTTCAGTACATAATATAAGGCGGGAATGTTTTGATTAAGGGCAATTATACTGTATTTTTTTGAAAAATGGTACTTTCCGTTTAAAATATTATGAGCGGCTTGTATATTGTATTTATTATATTTTTCCATATTTCACCTGTAAATTTCCGTTTTTTTAGTTTTATGCAACATTTATCTATAAACTAAAAACAAATATCTATATCAATAATTTACAAACTTGTTTATAATAATTACATAATACAACAAAATTTTGTTAAATGCAACATCTGTTTGCGGAGGTAGTGAAAATGAACTACAAATACGAAATCGTAAATTATGACAAAAACATTCCGGCAAAAATTCTATATTGCGATTTATCGTCTGAAACACATAAAACCGAACTTCACTGGCATCGTGAACCGGAGATTGTATATGTACTTGACGGTCTTGGAGAGTGTTCTCACAACGGCGATGTTATGGATCTTCCTGCCGGAGAATGTAAAATTTTTAACAGCGAAGATGTGCATTTGGTTCGTCCTAAAATGGGACATCATGCAAATATGATTATTATTCAGCTTTCGTTTGAATATATGAGAATGTTTTGCAAGACCATTGACAGCGTTATCTTTGATCTTAACGAAAGATCCGAGCAAAAAGGTGAAATCTGCGAAATTTTGCGCCAGATTGCAAGTATTGATATAGACCATGACGAATACGGTGTATTAAAGCAGATTTCAGGAGTTAATTTATTATACTACAAATTGCTTAAATATTGTACTTCACTTAAGAGAAGTTCTAATTCTTTCATTATACCGAAGCGTGATTTTTCATATGCAAAAACCGCTATTGCGTATATCAACGAAAACTTCAAGCAGGAGATTCCTCTTAACGAGATTTCAAGCGTGGTTAATCTTTCGCCGTCTTATTTCTCAAAATACTTTAAGAGCGTAACACAGGTTAGCTTTTCGGAGTACCTTGCAAATCTTCGTCTTGAAAATGCTTTGCAGGATATGCTTACAAAAAATTCTACCGTAACGGTTGCTGCAGTTGAAAACGGCTTTGCAAATGTAAAGTCATTCATTACGCAGTGCAAAAAGGTTTACGGTTACACTCCTGCACAGTATAAAAAACATCTGCTTAACAGATGATTAAAATTGATTACAAGTTTTTTCTTTATTATACCCAAAAAAGGACGACCACTGTTTTACAGTGGTTGTTCTTTTTGCGTAAAAATATTGGAGTTTATTAATTAACGCTTAGCTAAATGTTTTACCAATCAATTGTAAAGGTTTGGTCAACCTTTTCAAAGGCTTGACCTAAATTTTTTAATTATTTAATTACAACTTTTCTTAAAACCATAATTTTCTTCAACTTTAGATAAAGCGTCAAAATTCATTGAAATAAGTCACAAAAAGTTTTATAATAAAAGATACGGATAAATCACACCGAAAGGAATTTGAGTATGAATATCAGACAAATTAAGGCTGAAACTGTAACACAAACGGTAAAACAGCTTTTTCTCGACTGCAATTATTTTATCGGAAAAGATATAATGACCGCTCTTGAAAAAGCAAGAGAAAACGAAAAGTCAAAAGTAGGCAAAAGTGTGCTTACACAGATTATTGAGAATGACAAACTTGCCGCAAAGGAAGAAGTACCTCTTTGCCAGGATACAGGTATGGCAATTTTGTTTGTAGAGTACGGCGATAAGGTCGTTATTGAGGACGGCAGTTTTGAAGATGCGGTAAACGAGGGTGTACGACAGGCTTATAAGGACGGCTACTTGAGAAAAAGTGTAGTAAATGACCCTGTTTTTGACCGATTAAATACAAAAGATAACACACCTGCCATTATTCATACAAGAATTGTAAAAGGTGACAAAATAAAAATTACTGCCGGCGGCAAAGGCTTTGGCAGTGAGAATATGTCTGCAATAAAAATGCTTACTCCGTCATACGGAATTGAGGGTGTAAAAAAATTTATTCTTGATACTGTAAGAACCGCAGGTCCTAACCCGTGCCCACCTATTGTAGTAGGCGTAGGTATCGGCGGTACATTTGAAAGATGTGCCCAGCTTGCAAAAAAGGCAACATTCAGAGCAATTGACACACACAATGAAGACGAGCGTTACGCAAAACTTGAGGACGAATTGCTTGAGAGCATAAATAAAATGGGATTCGGTCCTGCCGGTCTTGGAGGAACTACAACAGCAATCGGAGTTAATATTGAAACTTCGCCGACTCATATCGCAGGTATGCCTGTTGCGGTAAATATTTGTTGCCATGCGGCAAGACACGCAAGCGCAGAAATTTAAGGGGGAGAGAACTATGCCTAAAAAATTAACATTACCGCTCAGCGATGAAGATATAAAAAATTTAAAAGCAGGCGAAAGCGT
Source organism: Ruminococcoides bili (assembly GCF_040093295.1). Taxonomy (NCBI): domain Bacteria; kingdom Bacillati; phylum Bacillota; class Clostridia; order Eubacteriales; family Oscillospiraceae; genus Ruminococcoides; species Ruminococcoides bili. The sequence goes on along the minus strand of NZ_JBBNJY010000023.1, from coordinate 11,073 downwards.
TTTGCTTAGCGGCACAATGCTTACAGGCAGAGATGCGGCACATAAAAGACTTTTTGAGCTTATCGAAAAAGGCGAAAACCTCCCTGTAGATATTAAGGGCGAAATAATTTATTATGTAGGCCCTGCACCTGCAAAGCCCGGATATGCAGTAGGCCCTGCAGGCCCTACATCAAGTTATAGAATGGATAAGTACGCACCTGCATTGCTTGACCTCGGATTAAAAGGAATGGTAGGCAAAGGCGCAAGAAATAAGGAAGTAATAGACGCTATTGTCCGTAACGGCTGTGTGTATTTTGCGGCAATCGGCGGTGCCGCCGCTTTGATAGCGAAGAGCATTAAAAAGGAAGAAATGCTTTGCTATGAGGATTTGGGCACTGAGGCAGTGAGAAGATATACAGTTGAGGATTTCCCTTGTATTGTTGCCATTGACAGCAAGGGAAATAATGTGTACGAAACCGAGCCGAAAAAGTATAATACAGAGGATTGATTTTTAAGGACTGCAAAACAGCAGTCCTTTTTATTTTTGCTTTTTATCAAAAGTTATGGTAAATTATGGTTAGATGACTTTCGGTCGGGCAACAAAGTAAAATAATAGCTAAACTTTCTGCTCGAAGTTAAAAGTTTGGCTAAACTGTGAGTTAAACCATAATTATAAATTATTAAAATTATTGAAATTTTAATATTGTTATGCTAAAATTATCATAATAAACATGTATTATTTTTAAAATATTGTACAATACAACGAAAGGGAAATCTTATGAAAATTAACCTTGATTTAAAAATTGAAAAGCCCAGTTATTTCACAATCACTGATATTACCTATGCTCAAGTTGACGCTTGGTTTGGTCATACAACACGAGATTTAAAGCTGGATTTGATTTATCCGCAGAGCAGAATGAAAAAAGTCCCCTGCATTGTTTGGATTTGCGGCGGCGGTTGGATAAGAATGGATAAATCCGCTCACCTTGCTTACCTTGCAAAACTCGCTCTCAACGGTTTTGCCGTGGCAAGCGTTGAGTATCGTACCAGCAACGAGGGCGCTTACCCTATGCCGCTTGAAGATGTTAAGGCGGCTATCCGTTACCTTAAGGCTCACGCCGAGCGTTACTGTATTGACGAAAATAAATTCGGTGTTGCAGGCGAATCTGCAGGCGGTTATCTTGCCGCAATGTGCGCACTCAACAACGACAAAAGCCTTGATGTCGGCGATTATCTCGATTATTCAAGCGAGGTTCAGGCTTGTTGCCCTTTTTATCCGCCGACAGACCTTGCAACTTTTCCGTACAAATCGGCTCTTGAGGCAGGCGCAAGTATGGAGTCGCTTATGCTCGGAATGAATGTAGTTCTCAACAAGGAAAAGGCGCAGGAATGTTGCCCTGTATCTTTTGTAACACCGTCAGCACCGCCTTTTATGATTTTTCACGGCACACAAGATTCTACCGTACCTTTTTCTCAAAGCGTTGTACTGCACGATTTACTTGTGAAAAACGGTTGCGACGCAACATTGGTAGCCGTAAACGGCGCAGAACACGCAGATATTTTCTTTGCACAGGAAAAACTATGGGATATGGTAGCGGATTTTTTCAAGGACACACTTTATAAATGATATAATTAACAAGAAAAGTTTTCAACAATTTATTATAATGCTGTTGAAAACTTTTTCTTTGTATTTAATATTTATTTTAAGTCGGAAAAAATAAACAAACTTATATAAAAATATACAATGATTTAAAGAAAAAATTTAAAAAGTCTATTAAAAACAGTCAAAATGTGATATAATTTATTTAATTATAAACAGTGTAAGGAGAATTACCGTGAAGGAAACAATCTGTACTATACCGATAAACGATATTTTTATGCCAAAAGACGGTTGCCCTATCTGCCGAATGGAGGATATGCTCGAAAAGCAGTATGTTAAATTCATTACAGGCGATGCAATGATGGAGCCAAACATCAGAATAGAAACCAATAAAAAAGGTTTTTGTCACCGCCATTTTTCGCAGATGTTCACGGTAGGTCAAAAATTGCCTAATGCGCTGATTTTAGAAAGTCATTTGCAGGAAATTATCGACAAATATATGCCTGCAAAACTTAAAGGCAAGCCCGACAAAAAACAACTTGAGGGCATTAAGGAAGAGTTATCTTCCTGCTATGTCTGCGACAGAATCGCAAGCGATATGCACCATTTTATGGCAACGGTTTTTGTAGAGTGGGCAAAGGGCGAAGAATTCAGAAAGTTATATAACGAACAGCCGTTTATCTGTTTAAAGCACTATTCTTTTATAATGAGTGCCGCAACGGGCAAGGGCGGAATTTCGTCAAAACTTTTGCCTGACTTTTACGCTGAAACCGCCGCCCTCACAAAAAATTACCTTGTAAGCCTTAAGGCGGATATTACACACTTTTGTTCAATGTTCGATTATCGCAGTCAGGGACAGGATTGGGGCACATCGAAAGATTCGATTGAAAGAAGTATTGCATTTTTGACGGGTACGGATTGATAAAACAGAAAATTCGGAAATTCCGAATTTTCTCCCAATGTCTTATATAAAGGAAGATTAAATAAATAATGAAAAATTTTTTAAATCCCAATCAATGCAGGTATCTTGCAAGTTTAATATGTGTCTTAGGAGCAATTTTTGCTTTTATTTCAAAGATTAAATTCGGAATGAACAGCATTCATCCCACATTTATTATAGGAATACTTATTATTATTGCAGGTTTTGTGTTCGGTTTTATAAAAGCCAGATGCCCGCATTGCAACTGTTTGCTTTCGTTCAGTACAAAGGGCGATCCAAAGCATTGCCCAAACTGCGGCGGCAAACTTGAAGATGATGATTAAAATTAGTTTACATAAATTTGGATATACTATAAAAAGGAAGTCTTACTATGCTGACATATACAGCCGATGATTTGGAAAAAATTTTCAGGGAAGAGAATATAAATCCCGATGAGCTGCAGAATATGGTAGTGGAAAAGCTCACAAAAAATAACCTTAAGCTTGCCACCGCAGAAAGCTGCACGGGCGGTTTGCTTTCGGGAAGAATTACCGCCGTGAGCGGTGCAAGCGAGGTTTTTGACTGCGGTGTTTGCTCGTATGCAAACAAAATTAAGCACAAGGTGCTCGGAGTGAGCGAAGAAACTCTTAACACACTCGGCGCAGTGTCGCCCGAAACCGCTTTGCAGATGGCGGAGGGTGTAAAAAAACTTGCAAATGCCGACATCGGCGCAAGCACCACGGGTATTGCAGGGCCGACAGGCGGAACAGATGAAAAACCTGTCGGACTTGTTTATGTGGGAATTTGTGCAAATTGCAGTAAATTTCCCATAAAACTTTTGCTCGGTGAAACAAACGGAAGTAAAAATTCCCGAAATTATATAAGAAAACTTGCTTGTAATGCTGTTCTTTATACAATTTGGAAATTAACCTAAATGTTGTAAAAAAATCTTGTAAAAAAATTAATATTGTGGTAAAATAAAATCGTAACTGTGGATATGGGGGTTTTTTTGCCCTTAAATTATAATTCATTTAAGTAATTATAATTTAATCTTTTGATTTATCCCGAAAATATAACTTAATATCCGTCAGAATGGAGTTGATTTTAATGGAAAGAAGTGCAGGTATCCTGTTGTCGGTTACTTCGCTTCCGTCCCCCTACGGAATTGGTACTATTGGTAAAGAGGCTCGTGAGTTCGCTGACTTCCTCAAAAAGGCAGGTCAGAAGGTATGGCAGATTCTTCCTGTCGGCCCTACAAGCTACGGTGACTCTCCTTATCAGTCCTTTTCAACTTATGCAGGTAACCCTTACCTGATTGACCTTGACACACTTTGTGAAGAGGGTCTTATTACTAAAGAGCAGCTCGATAGCTATGATTGGGGTTCTAACGATGCTGAAGTGGATTACGAGAAAATCTACAACAACAGATTCGACGCTCTTAGAATTGCTTACGATAATTTCAAAAAGAAAGACCAGAAGGCTTTCTCCACATTTAAGAGAAAGAACAGCAAGTGGCTCAAGAATTACGCACTTTATATGGCTGTAAAGAAGAGCTTTAATATGGTTTCCTGGACAGAGTGGCCGGACGAAGAAATCCGTATGCACGAGGAAACAGCTGTTAAGCGCTATGAGCGCAAGCTTAAAGACGATGTTGATTTCTGGAAATTCTTACAGTTTAAGTTTTATGAGCAGTGGGAGGCTTTCCGTGCTTATGTAAACGGTCTTGGAATTAAGATTTTGGGTGATATGCCTATCTATGTTGCCATGGACAGCGCAGACACATGGGCTAACCCCGAGTTGTTCCAACTTTATGATGACGGTGATCCTATTGCAGTTGCAGGTTGTCCGCCTGACTATTTCTCGGCAACAGGTCAGCTCTGGGGCAATCCTCTTTATGACTGGGATTACCTCGCAGAAACAGATTACGAGTGGTGGTTTGAGAGAATTAAAGCTGCGTCAAAGCTTTATGATCTCACAAGAATCGACCACTTCAGAGCTTTTGCAAGCTACTATTCAATTCCTTACCCTGCTGAAAACGCTATTAACGGTGAGTGGGTTGAAGGTCCACGCATTAAGTTCTTCAAGATGATGGAAGAGGCTATCGGCAAGATTGATATTGTTGCAGAGGATCTCGGAACTCTTACTCCCGATGTAACCGAGCTTATGGAGCAGACAGGTTATCCGGGAATGAAGGTACTTGAGTTTGCTTTTGACAGCGGTGAAGAGAACGATTATCTCCCGCATAAATATACTGAAAACTGCATTGTTTACACAGGTACTCACGATAATGACACCGTTATGGGCTGGGTAGAAACAGCTAAGCCTGAGGATGTAAGCTATGCAAGAAGTTACTGCCAGATGCCTGAGGACGAGCCTTTTAACTGGGGTCTTATCCGTACAGCATATGAGAGCAAGGCAGGTATGGCTATTATTCCTGTTCAGGATATTCTCGGTCTTGGTAAAGAGGCAAGAATGAACATTCCGTCAACACTCGGCGGTAACTGGACTTGGAGAGTTGATAAAGCGGCTCTTACTGATGAGCTTGCAGAAAAATTAAAAACAATGTCTGTAAATAGCGGACGACTGGAGGACTAAACAAATGAGCAATATTATGGAAAAGCTTGAGCTTACAGCACAGTCTATGTATTGTAAGAAGATAGAAGAGCTTACACCTTCCGAACTTCATCTTTCTCTCGGCAAGGCTGTTATGGGCGAAATTGCCGACAACTGGGCAGCAAGCAAGGCTAAGCACAACAGCGAGCGCAGAGCTTACTACTTCTCTGCTGAATTTCTTATGGGCAGAATGATGTACAACAACCTTTACTGCCTCGGTATTCTTGATGATGTAAAGAAGATGCTCAAGAAAAAGGGCGTTGACATCAATGTATTTGAAGATATCGACGATGCAGCTCTCGGTAACGGCGGTCTTGGCCGTCTTGCAGCTTGCTATCTCGACAGTGCCGCTACTATGGAAGTACCGCTCGACGGTTACGGCATTCGTTATAAGTATGGTCTTTTCAAGCAGCTCATCAAGGACGGTTATCAGGTAGAAGTTGCTGACGATTGGCAGAGATTTGATGATCCGTGGTGCCTCCGTCGTGAGGACGAGGCTGTAACAGTATCATTTAAGGGTCAGACAGTTAAGGCTGTTCCTTACGATATGGCTGTTATCGGCTGCAAGACAACTAACATCAACACACTCAGACTTTGGCAGGCTGAAGCTATCAATGAGTTTGACTTCCAGGCATTTAACAATACAGAGTACAACAGAGCAGTTCAGGAGAAGAACGATGCTGAGAACATCACAAAGGTTCTTTATCCTAACGATAATAAGTATGAAGGTAAAGTTTTAAGACTTAAGCAGCAGTATTTCTTCTGCTCTGCTTCACTTCAGGATATTATGCGCAGATACAAAGCAAAACACGGCAACGATTTCAGCTTCTTTGCTAAGGAAAACGCTATTCAGCTTAACGATACACACCCTGTATGTTCAATCCCTGAGCTCGTAAGACTTCTTATGAACGAGGGTATGAACTTTGACGAGGCTTTCGAGATTGCAAGAAAGACTTGTGCTTACACAAACCACACAGTTCTCGGCGAGGCTCTCGAGAAGTGGCATGCTGACCTTATGATGCAGGTAATTCCTGAAATTTACCACATCATCTGCCTTATCGCAAATAAGCTCCAGGAAGAGCTCACAGCTAAGGGCATTAGTGAGGATATGAAAGCTAAGATGCGTATTGTAGACGCTAACACAGTTCATATGGCAAGACTTGCAACATATGCAGGCACATATGTAAACGGTGTTGCTAAGCTTCACACAGAGATCCTCAAGGACGATGTTCTTAAGGAGTGGTACCAGGTATATCCTGAAAGATTCCAGAACAAGACAAACGGTATTACACAGCGCCGTTGGTTAGGTCTTTGCAACCCTGAACTTTCTGCACTTATCACAGAGAAAGTTGGCAGCGACAACTGGCTTATTGACCTTTCACTTCTTTCAAAGCTCAATGACTGCATTGATGCTAAGACAATTACAAAGTTTAACACAATCAAGAAGAAGAAGAAAGTTCAGCTTGCAGAGTACATCAAGAAGATGGACGGCGTAGAGATTAACCCTGATTCTATCTATGATATTCAGGTAAAAAGACTTCACGAATATAAAAGACAGCTTCTCAATGCTTTCTCAATTATGACAATTTACTTCCGCATTAAAGAGGGCAAGCTTCCTAACTGGACACCAACAACATTTATCTTTGGTGCTAAGGCTGCTCCAGGTTATGCAAGAGCTAAGGCAATCATTAAGTACATCAACGAGATTGCTGACCTTGTAAACAACGATCCTGATACAAAGGATAAACTTAAGGTTGTATTCATTTCTAACTACAATGTATCTTACGCTGAAAAGATCGTAGTTGCTGCTGACCTTTCAGAGCAGACATCTACCGCAGGTCTTGAGGCTTCAGGTACAGGTAATATGAAGTTTATGCTCAACGGCGCATTAACACTCGGCACATATGACGGTGCTAACATCGAAATCGCAGAGTGCGCAGGCGAAGAGAACGAGTATATCTTCGGTGCAAGAGTAGAAGATATTGAAAGACTTAAGAAGGAAGGCTACGATCCTAAGAAGCTTTATGAGGCTAATCCTGAAATCAAGAAGGTTGTTGATACACTTATCGACGGCACATTTGATGATGACGGCGCTCAGGGCGAGGGCAGCTTTGCTGAACTCCACAATGCTCTTATCAATGGTACATCATGGCAGGAGGCAGACCACTACTTCCACATCTATGATCTCCCACTTTATGTTGAAACAAAGATCAGAGCTAACAAAGATTATGCTAACCGTAAAGAGTTTGGTAAGAAGTGTCTTATCAACATTGCTAATGCAGGTAAGTTCTCATCAGACAGAGCTATCGTAGAGTATGCTAAGGATATTTGGCACACATCTTACAGAAAAGTTTAATTGATTATATAAGTAAATAACTTTTCATTAATTTAAATCGTTAAAGTCCGACAATGACTAAGGTTGTTGTCGGACTTTTTGTGTTATGTAAAAATATGTGGGATAGTTAGAGTGGGGGAGAGGAGGCTTTAAAAGAAATTTTTATTTGGTATTGCGGTGATTTAATTAGTCGGGTTTTAAGCCAATAGTTTTTGCACAAATAATAAAAAATTTGGTCAAGCCTTTTTAAAGGTTGACCAAATTTATTAGTCCGAGTATAAAGTTTTGTGCGAGCTCAATCAAAATTACCCGACCGTTGATTTAATGTTTCACGTGAAACATTTTTACTGTTTAACAAACAAAAAATATAAGAAAAATTACAATTATTCTATAAATACCCTTTTAAATATGCATTATTAGTGGTATAATGTATATTAGATTTAGAAAACACGCATTATTTTACGGTAAAGGTGATATTTTGGCTAAAATTATTTCAATTTCAAACCAGAAAGGTGGTGTTGGCAAAACCACCACAGCGGTTAATCTTGCTGCTTGTTTGGGCGCTTTGGGCAAAAAAACTTTGCTCGTTGACGCCGACCCACAGGGTAACGCAACAAGCGGTGTTGCTATTGATAAGCGTAAGGTTACTGCCTCAACCTATGAAATTTTGGTTGACGGTGCTAAGGCAGAGAGTTGTATTGTTACAACTCCGTATGAAAATTTGCATATTCTGCCGTCAAGTCTTGACCTTGCCGCCGCTGAACTTGAAATTTCCGATAAAAAGGGCAGAGAGTCTATTTTAAAAAACGCTCTTTTGCCAATTAAGCAATACTATGATTACATAATCATTGACTGCCCACCGTCACTCGGACTTATTACAACAAATGCTCTTACGGCATCAGATACTTTTTTAGTGCCGATTCAGTGCGAATATTATGCACTTGAAGGTCTGACACAGCTTATGAGTACGGTAAGACGAATTAAAAGACAATACAACAACACTATTGACATTGAAGGTGTTTTGCTTACAATGTATGACGGCAGACTGAATCTTACACAGCAGGTTGTCGAGGAAGTTAAAAAATTCTTCCCTCGTAAGGTGTTTAAAACCGTAATTCCGAGAGGTGTAAGACTGTCGGAGGCTCCAAGCTTTGGTATGCCCGTAATTTACTATGACAAGAATTGCAAGGGAAGTATTACATACACGGAACTTGCAAAGGAAATAATAGCAAAGGAGAGAAGCTATGAGTAAAAAATTTGGCGGTCTTGGCAAGGGCCTCGATACTATTTTTGCCGAGAACGAAACCGAAGACAGCAACAGCTCCGTTATGCTGAAAATATCTGAAATCGAACCAAACCGCTCCCAGCCTCGTAAAGATTTTGACGAAAATTCATTATCCGACCTTGCACAGAGTATTTCACAACACGGACTTCTGCAGCCTTTGCTTGTTCGACCACTGCCAATCGGCGGCTATCAGATAGTAGCAGGCGAAAGAAGATACCGTGCTTGCAGAATGGCAGGACTTACCGAAGTGCCTGTTACAATTCGAGAACTTTCGGATACAGAAACTATGGAGCTTGCGCTCATCGAAAATCTACAGCGTGAGGACCTGTCGCCTATTGAAGAGGCACTCGGTTACAAAGCGCTTATTGACGAGCATGGCTTTTCGCAGGAAGAAGTTGCAACATCCGTCGGTAAATCAAGACCTGCAATTGCAAATTCGCTAAGAATTTTAAAACTTCCGGACAGCGTGCTTGAGTATGTAAAGCAAGACAAAATTTCCGCAGGCCACGCAAGAGCATTGCTTATGCTTGACAACGAAGAAGATATGCTTGAACTTGCGGAACTTATCTATAAAAAAGATTTATCGGTTCGTCAGGCGGAAAAACTTGCAAAGAAAAAGCCGGAAGTTGAGGAAGATACTCAACCGGAGAGAAAACCGTCTTTTTACAGTATGGTTGAGCTTGCACTGAACGAAAGTCTTGGCAGAAAAATCAAGGTAAATAAAAACAAAGGTAAGCAAGGCGGCGTACTTCAAATTGAGTTCTATTCAGATGAAGAGCTGACCGAGCTTTCAAATAAATTAAAATAGATATTTCTATTTGCCGTATGGCATATTAAAATATAATGAGAGGAAATGCAAAATGATTGATATTAAATTTTTAAGAGAAAATCCTGAGGCTGTAAAGCAGAACATAAGAAATAAATTTCAGGACAGCAAACTTGAACTTGTTGACAAGGTAATCGAGCTTGACGCTGAAAGCAGAGCAGTAAAGGCGCAGGCTGACGAGTTGCGTGCTAACAGAAACAAAATTTCAAAGCAGATCGGCGCTCTTATGGCTCAAGGTAAAAAAGAAGAGGGTATGGCTCTTAAAGAAGAGGTTACCCGTCAGGCTGAACAGCTTGCCGAGCTTGAAAAGAAAGAAGAAGACCTTTCGGCAAAAGTAACCGAGATTATGATGGTTATTCCACAGATGATTGACCCATCTGTTCCGATTGGTAAAGATGACAGCCAGAATGTAGAAATTGAGCGTTTTGGCGAGCCTGTTGTACCTGATTTCGAGATTCCGTACCACACAGACATTATGGAAAAACTCAACGGCATTGACCTTGACTCTGCAAGAAAGGTAGCAGGTAACGGTTTCTATTATCTTATGGGCGACATCGCAAGACTTCACAGTGCCGTTATCGCTTACGCAAGAGATTTTATGATTGACAGAGGTTTCACATACTGCGTACCTCCTTTTATGATTAGAAGTAATGTTGTTACAGGCGTTATGAGCTTTGCTGAAATGGACGCTATGATGTACAAGATTGAGGGCGAAGACCTTTATCTTATCGGCACAAGCGAACACTCGATGATCGGTAAGTTCATTGACACAATTAATAAAGAGGAAGACCTCCCTTATACACTCACAAGTTATTCGCCATGTTTCCGTAAGGAAAAGGGCGCTCACGGTATTGAGGAGCGTGGTGTTTACAGAATCCACCAGTTTGAAAAGCAGGAAATGATTGTTGTATGTAAGCCTGATGAAAGCAAAATGTGGTTTGATAAACTCTGGCAGAACACAGTTGACCTTTTCCGTTCAATGGATATTCCTGTTCGTACACTTGAGTGTTGTTCCGGCGACCTTGCAGACTTAAAGGTTCGTTCACTTGATGTTGAGGCATGGTCACCTCGTCAGAAGAAGTATTTTGAAGTGGGTTCTTGTTCAAACCTTGGTGACGCACAGGCTCGCCGTCTTAAGATCAGAGTTACAGGCGAAAACGGCAAATACTTTGCTCACACACTTAATAATACTGTTGTTGCACCTCCGAGAATGTTGATTGCATTCCTTGAGAACAACCTTAATGAGGACGGCTCAATTAATATTCCTGTTGCACTTAGACCATATATGGGCGGCAAAGAAAAAATTGAAGTTCCTACAAAATAATTAATTTCAAAAGGGAGGTCGTTTGACTTCCCTTTTGTGGTTTAATTCTAAATGATTGGTAGCATTAAATAAATTATGGTTTAACGCACGGTTAAGATTGAATAATCAAAAATTTAGGTCAAGCCTTTAGAATTAAACCACAAAAGGGAAGTCAAACGACCTCCCTTTTGAAATTAATTATTTTGTAGGAAC
>NZ_JBBNJY010000022.1:0-31476 GCF_040093295.1 Ruminococcoides bili | reverse complement strand
CCGATCTCTTTGAAAAGGTTGACCAAACTTTTCAAATTATTTAGTCACAACAGTTTGATAAGTTATTCATTAATCATTATTTTAATTATTTATTTAATTATCAAATTAAAATGCATTATTTTATGTAATAATAAAAATATATTGCTTTTATTATTTCAAGACAGTATAATTAAAAAGAATGGGGTTTTTACGGATAAAAACTCAAAAAAAGAGAAAGAGGAATTAAAATGGATAAAAACAATGGCGCAATCTATGATGCCCGCAAACTTGGCAAACCAAAGATGATAATCCTTGGTATTCAACATATGTTTGCAATGTTCGGCGCAACAATTCTTGTTCCGATTATCACAGGACTTGACATCTCGACTACCTTGCTTATGGCAGGACTCGGTACTCTGTTGTTTCACTGCATAACAAAGTTTAAAGTACCTGCTTTTCTCGGTTCTTCATTTGCTTTTCTTGGCGGTTATGCCGCTATCAAAGCGCTTGCACCCGATGACCCTAACAGTATGTTGCCGTATGCTTGCCTCGGTGTAGCGTGTGCAGGTTTGGTTTATTTCATTCTTGCCGCAATTATCAAAGCTGTCGGCATTGAAAAAGTTATGAGATTTTTCCCTCCTGTTGTTACAGGTCCAATCATTATTGCTATTGGTCTTGGACTTGCTCCGTCTGCCGTTTCAAACTGTACGACTAACTGGCTGCTTGCCTTCGTTGCTCTCGCCGCAATTGTTATATTTAACATATGGGGCAAGGGAATGGCAAAAATCATTCCGATTATTCTCGGATTGCTTATTTCTTACGGTGTAGGACTTGTCCTTTACTTTATTTCGCAGGCAAACCCTGACCTTATTCAGAATGTACCGTGGTTATTCTCAGGCGGTGCAGACGCAAACGGTGTTTATCAGCCTATTTTCGATTTCACAAGTGTAAACACAATTTGCGATAATATTGCTAAGGGCAATATTTTTGGCAGTGAAGGTCTTATCGGTATTCCGATTCATTGGGAGCAAACCGTATTCGGCGGTATCGACTATTCTAACACCGCTCTTATCGCATCATCAATTATTGCCATTGTTCCAATCGCTTTTGCCACAATGATGGAGCATATCGGTGACATTTGTGCTATCAGTTCAACAACAGGCAACAATTATATTCAGGATCCGGGTCTTCACAGAACTCTTACCGGTGACGGTTTAGCAACAACTGTTGCTTCACTTTTTGGCGGCCCTGCAAACACAACATATGGCGAAAATACAGGCGTACTTGCACTTACAAAGGTTTATGACCCACGAGTAATCAGAATTGCCGCTTTCTTTGCTGTAGGTGTATCATTCTTCCCGATTGTATCTGCAATTATCGGTTCAATTCCAAGCTGTATTATCGGCGGTATTTCATTCGTACTTTACGGTATGATTTCTGCAATCGGTGTAAGAAATGTTGTGGAAAATAAGGTTGACTTTACAAAAAGCCGTAACCTTATTGTTGCCGCTGTAATCCTTGTATGTGCCCTCGGACTTTCAAGCGACACAGTAAGTTTTGCAATCGGCAGTGCAACAATTACACTTTCACCGCTTGCCGTTGCATCAATCGCAGGTATTGTCCTCAATGCGATTTTCCCCGGTAAGGATTATAAATTTAATACTGCAAATGCCTCCGACGCCGCTAACTTTGAAAAAGAAGTTGAGCCGAAAGAGAAGAAAAAGTAAATTTATATTTAAAACCGAGTGCTGTTAATTCAACACTCGGTTTTTTGCTTTTTATCAAAAGTTTGGGTAAATTTATGCTTTAGCAAAATAATTTTGCCAAGTATTATAAAAGTTTGGTCAACCTTTAAAAAGTCTTGACCTAAATTTTAAATTTATTACACTAAACCGTGAGCTAAACAACGATTTATCCTAATTCATAATTAAAGAACCTTTTTATTATCCACAATATTCAGAAGATAATCTTCTGAATATATTACTCAAATTATAATAAATATAAAATTTCAACACTCACCACACAAAAATGTTAAAAACTTTTCTGGTTGCAAAGTCGTTTTTCTGCCATTGCCCAATTTACTGCTTTTACAAAATTCTCGATATAGGCTTTGCGGTCGTTGTAGTGCTTTAGGTAGTATGCGTGTTCCCAAACATCAATATTAAGTATCGGTATAAATCCTCTGCAAAGCGGTGTATCCTGATTTTTGGTAGTTGTAATTTTCAGTTTTTTGCCGTCATATACAAGCCACGCATATCCCGAGCCAAAGACAGACATTGCCGCATCGGTAAACTCATTTTTGAAATTTTCAAAACTAGTGAAACTTTCGCTCATTTTTCTGTGCAGAGCACCACGCTCAAGCCCGTGGCAATCGGGGCTCATACCGTTAAAATAAAATCTGTGATTATATACGCCGCCCGCATTGTTTATAACATCTCTGCGTTTTTCCTCGGGAATACGGCAGGGATTTTTTAATATTTCCTGCAAACTTAATTTTTGAAGCTGTCTGCATTCGCTCATCAGCAAATTTAACTTGTCAATATATGCTTGCAGGTGTCTGTCGTGATGCAAAATCATTGTTTTTTCATCAATGTACGGCTCAAGCGCATTGTATGGATAGCGCAACGGCGTGTTTACAAACGGGTATTTATTGTCCATAGCAAATCATCCTTTCAGATTATTTTATGCCTCAGCATTGCCATAGTTACCGGTTGAGTATGCAAAAATGATTTTTTATTCATATAATTGAATTTATGAAATGTAAAAAAAGTTGAAAAACGGCGTATGTTCTGTTATAATGTAAAATAGCAGTAAATTTTTTTATTTTATTGATAATGAGTTTATATGTGATAATAATAAAAGCAGGAGGTATTGCTATGGTTAAAGAAATTGTTGCAGAAGAATTTGAATCCGAAGTTCTTGGCGCAGATGTGCCTGTGCTTGTTGATTTTTGGGCAGAGTGGTGCAGTCCTTGCAGAATGATGGGTCCTGTTTTTAAGGAGCTCTCTACAGAGATTGGCTCACAGATGAAATTTTTTAAGCTTAATGTAGAAACCGAGCGTCAGGTTGCCGATTACTACGGTGTTATGAGTATTCCTACACTTATCCTTTTTAAAGACGGTGAAGAAGTGCTCAGACTTACGGGCCTTCGCAAAAAAGAAGCTATGCTTGAAGAATTAAAGCCTTATTTAAGCTGATGAGCATAAAAAATTACAAGGTAGCCGCTGCACTTGCAATATTTTGCACTTTGCTTTGGGGTACTGCGTTTCCTTTTATAAAAGTAGGCTATGCGCAGTTTGGCATAGAGGGAAACGACATAGGCTCAAAGCTGCTTTTTGCAGGTGCAAGGTTTACCCTTGCAGGAATAATGGTGCTTTTCATTTTTTTAGTCAAGAACAAGCACTTGCCTAAAATTGAGAAAAACGGCATTATGCCTGTTATGCTGCTCGGTTCGGTGCAGACTTTCGGGCAGTATATTTTTACATATATCGGCATAGGATTTACAAGCGGTGCCAACACCTCGGTTATAACCGCCTGTGCAACTTTTTTTACCGTGCTTTTTGCTCCGCTGTTTTTTAAGTCGGACAAACTGAACATTTGTAAAATAATCGGTTGCGTGCTCGGCTTTTGCGGAGTTTTGTGTGTAAACAGCGGCGGCGGAGTGACTGTCGACACGCTGTTCGGCGATTTTATGATATTAATGTCAACTTTGTCGGCGGCCGCGGGTAATTTTATTTCTAAGGGAATAGTCCGTGACCGAGAACCGATTTCGGTCACGGGATTTCAATTGCTGTTCGGCGGAATACTGCTTTTAATTGCGGGTTTTGTTACAGGCGGAAAACTTGATTTTTCAAGCATAAAAGCATTGCTTGTGCTTTTGTGGCTTGCTTTTGTATCTGCCGCCGCATTCGCAATCTGGACGGCTTTGCTAAAACATCACCCTGCAAGCAGAATTTGCGTTTTCAATTTGCTTGTGCCTGTGTTCGGCACTTTGCTTTCCGGCATTATGCTGGGCGAAAGTGTTTTTGGCATAGAAACAATTGTATCGGTAGTATTGATTTGCGCAGGTATATTTATATCTAATATGCAGATAAAAAAGAGGTGTGAGCGGTGAAAATTCAAGGTGTAATATCTGATATGGACGGAGTTATTCTCGACTCCGAAAAACTTTATGTTCGCTTTTGGTGCGAGGCAGGAAGATTTTACGGATTTCCTATGGAAGAAAAACACGCTTTGTCAATAAGGAGTATGGCTCGGCCGCTTGCCTCGGCTAAGCTCAAGGGAATATTCGGCGACGGTTTCGATTATGAGGCTGTGCGCTCAAAAAGAGTTGAGCTTATGGACAACTATGTTGAGAAAAACGGTATTGAAGTTAAGAGCGGCGCAAAAGAATTGCTTTCTTTTCTGAAAGAAAACGGCTATAAAGTCGCTCTTGCAACGGCAACTCCTCCGCAGAGGGCAGAGAGATACCTTAAGGCACATGATTTATATAAATATTTTGATGTTACGGTGAGTGCGTCAATGGTAAGCGTTGGCAAGCCTGCACCCGACATCTACCTCAAGGCGGCGGAAATGCTCGGACTTTCTCCGCAAAATTGCGTTGCGCTTGAGGATTCTCCAAACGGCATTAAATCGGCAAGCTCGGCAGGCTGTGTAACAGTAATGGTGCCTGACCTTGACAAGCCGAGTAATGATATAATTCCGCTTTTGCACGGTGTTGCAGACGGACTAAGTGATGTGAAAAGGATTTTGAGGGAGCTTGAGGATTGTAATATACAGTAACCTTGAGCAATTGAGCAAAAAAGAAGAAGGGATTGAACTCGATGGATTTTCTACAAATGCTGAATGACTTTTTTACAAAGTTTGACAACATTTTATGGGGCGTGCCAATGATAGTAATTTTGCTTGGCGCACACATTTATATGACCGTCAGAACAAAGTTTGTTCAGCGCAAAACATTTAAAGCGATTAAACTTTCTGTTACAAAAGACCCTGATTCAGACGGCGACATCAGTCCGTTTCAGGCGCTCACTACAGCACTTGCCTCTACAATAGGTACAGGTAATATTATCGGCGTAGGTACGGCTATTGCGCTTGGCGGTGCAGGTGCGGTGCTGTGGTGTTGGATTTCAGGCGTGTTTGGTATTGCCACAAAGTATGCGGAGTCGCTTATTGCGGTGAAATACCGTGTAAAAACTCGAGACGGTAAAATGCGCGGCGGCGCAATGTATGCTATTGAAAACGGCGTATCAAAGAAAACAGGAATTAACTTTAAGTGGGTAGCCGTATTGTTTGCGGTATTTGCGTTGTTTGCTTCATTCGGCGTTGGCTGCGGTGTTCAAACAAATGCGATTGCAAAGATTATGGATACAACCTTTAATCCTGACAAAACATATATGCTCCACTTCTTCGGAATGGATATTTCGACTGTTGCGCTTATTTCGGGTGTTGTAATTGCAATTTGCGTTGCTCTTGTTATTTTCGGCGGTATTAAGTCTATTTCAAGAGTATGCGAAAAACTCGTACCTCTTATGGCAATACTCTATGTTATCGGTTGTATCATTATTTTATCAATTAACTTTGATGTGCTTTGGCAGACAGTTACACTTATTTGCGAGTCGGCTTTCAGCTTTAAGGCATTAGGCGGCGGACTTGCGGGTACAGGCATTATGCTTGCGGCTCGTTACGGTGTTGCAAGAGGCCTTTTCAGCAACGAATCAGGTATGGGTTCTGCTCCGATTGTTGCATCTGCAGCCCAGTCAAGAAACTCGGTTCGTCAGGCGCTTATTTCATCGACAGGTACATTTTGGGATACTGTTGTTGTATGCCTTATGACAGGTCTTGTAATTGTAAGTTCATGTATTAAGAACCCGAACATTGATACAGCTTCGGTTGAGGGCGGCGAACTTACATCTGCCGCATTTGCACAGATTCCGTACATAGGCACACCGATTCTTGTTGTCGGTATCGTATTGTTTGCATTTTCAACAATTCTCGGTTGGAGTTACTATGCCGAGAGCTGTGTTGATTATCTTTTCGGCCCAAATGGAATTATCCCTTACAAGGTGCTGTTTATAGTTATTCTTCTTATTGCTCCGATTACATCTCTTGATATTGTATGGACAATGTCAGATATTTTTAACGCTCTTATGACATTGCCGAATATATTTGCAATGGTGGTGCTCGCACCTGTTATTACAAAGGAAACAAATTATTATCTCTACGGCAACAGACTTGATGAGTACGATAAAACTCCTGTTCCGTTTGTTAAAAGAAGAAAGTAAAATTTTGCCCGACTTTAGCATAAAACTAAGGTCGGGCTTTTGCTTTGAAGATATAAAATTACATTGAGAGTTTTATAATCAAACAGCTTAAATCAATAAAAAATATATGAACCTTTAGCAAAAAATTCGTTTTTGCAAAGGAAGTGTTTGTTTTTGCTTGTAAACCAAGTGAGTGTTGTTATTTTCCGAAATCATAACATATGGAATTATATTATTTTTAATCATATAATGTGTTCATAATAGAACCTCCTTTATTTGATGATTTAATTATAAAGGAAATTTTTTGTAAACAGAACAACACAAACGGTAAAAAATGTAGGAATCAAAATATAAAATAAGCAGTCGGCTCGGCGACTGCTTAAGTAAGATTTTTAAGTTATCAGATTTTATCTGCAATTTCACCGAGGCGCTTGTAAATGCTGTTAGCCTCTACATAACCTCTTACAAATGAAAGCGGATAGATGTTTGTGTTTCTGCCGATTACCGAACCGGGGTTGAGTACACTGTTACAGCCTACCTCAACATGATCACCGAGCATTGCACCGAATTTTTTAACGCCGGTTTCTATCTTTTCGTTATCGCAATTAACGGTAACAAGCGACTTGTCGCTCTTGAGGTTAGAGGTAATTGTACCTGCGCCTGTGTGCGACTTATAGCCCAAGATACTGTCGCCGATGTAGTTGTAGTGCGGAACCTGAACACCGTCAAAGAGGATAGAGTTCTTAAGCTCTGTTGAGTTGCCTACAACTGCGCCTTTGCCGACGATTGCGCAGCCCCTGATGAAAGCGCAGTGTCTTACCTCTGCATCCTCACAGATGATGAGAGGGCCGCCGAGGTGAGCGGACGGATAAACAGTCGCACTTTTTGCAACCCATATATTTTCGCCACGCTGTTCGTAGATTTCGGGGTCAAGAGTTTTGCCGAGCTCGATTATAAAATCTTTGATTTTAGGAAGTGCCTCCCAAGGATAGTCGAGTTTTTCAAGAAGTGGTTTTGCAATTGTTTTGTCGAGGTCATAAAGATTTTTTATGAGCATTTTTTCATTCATTATGTATTATTTCCTTTCGGTTTAAAATCAAATTATGCTGCAAAAAACAGCCAATATCCGTGAGCGTCTTTACCTGCAATAAATTTTACACCGTCGCTTGTGTATTCCGAAAAAACATAGTTCTTTTTGTCAAGCGGAGAGGTGACGGTAACACAGTTGCCCGTGCCGCACCATCTTTCGTTAAATACATTGATGCCCTTTATTACAAAGTAGTCTTTTGAAGTTTTGCCTAAATATCTGTGTTCGGTCATTTTACATCACCTTTTTTACGAATAATCTTTTTGTTAAGACGGTTATCCCAGCCGAAATTTTTAAATATAAGACAAGTTATTATTGCAAGCGCAATACCGAGTACAGCACCGCAGATTACATCTGTAGGATAGTGTACACAGTTGTAAAGCCTTGAAAACGCAATGAGAAAAGCGAGTACAGCCGTAAAAACGGCGAACTTTTCTTTGCGTATGATAATTACCGTTGCAGCGGCAAACGACGAGGTTGTGTGTCCCGACGGAAAACTGTAGCCCGACGGAATATGCCCGTTTACGGTAAAGTCGTAGGTTACAAACGGACGGGGGCGGCAGATAATATTTTTTATGCCAAACTCACCGAGCAGCAATCCCAAAGTCATTGCGCAAAGCATTATAACTCCCGTTGCCCTTGTCTTTTTGAAAAGGCAGAGCGTAAGTCCGAGTATAATCCAGATAAGACCTTTTTCGCCGAGAAAACTCATTACAGCCATAAATGTATCAAGAAAATCACATTTTATGCCTTGTATTGACTGCAAAACCGATGCGTCCCACGGAGTGATTGTTTCAAAAAAAGACATAATTTCTCCTATTAATGTTATATGCCGCTTGCTGATATGTTTATATACATATTATAGCAAACGGCGGTTGTTTTTTCAATAAATATTAATCAACAATATATTTTTCTGCTTTAGAATACAGCTTTTCGTCAAGGATTGCCTCAACCTTAATTCCCTCTGCAACATATTCTTCGCTAATCAGGGTTGCGTTTTTACGGATTTCTGCCACAAGTCCGGCATCGGAAAAAGGAATAAGCAGAGAAACTCTCTTTACTCTTATGGGGAGGTTATCGTCAACAGCTTTTAAAAGGTCGTCAATGCCTGTGCCGTTTTTGGCACTTATCTTGACATATGAGCCTATCTCCTGCGGAAAACTCTCTTCTTCCAAAAGGTCGCATTTGTTGAGCACGGTAATGATAGGAGTGTCGCCACAGCCGAGTGAATTTAAAAGGTCGGTTGTAACCTGCATATGCACTCTTGCCTCATCGCTCGAGGCATCGCATACATTTAAAATAATGTCTGACAGAGCCGCCTCTTCAAGAGTTGAGCGGAAAGCCTCAACAAGGTGGTGCGGAAGTCTGCGTACAAGTCCTACCGTGTCAATCATCATAACCGTAACGCCGCTCGGCAGTTTGAGAGCTCTTGATGTAGGGTCAAGAGTTGCAAAAAGTTTGTCCTGTGCAAGCACACCCGCATCGGTAAGATAATTCATAAGGGTGGATTTTCCTGCGTTTGTGTAACCGACAATTGCACAGGTGATTACTCCGTCTTTTTCTCTGCGTTTTCTCAACATTGAGCGGTGCTGCTCCACTTCGGCAAGTTCGGATTTCAGAGTTTCCATTCTTCTGCTGATGTGTCTGCGGTCGGTTTCAAGCTTTGTTTCGCCCGGGCCTCTTGTGCCTATGCCGCCGCCAAGTCGTGACATTGCCACGCCCTTACCTGTAAGTCGGGGCATCAGGTACTTTAGCTGTGCAAGTTCTACCTGCAGTTTGCCCTCTTTTGACCTTGCACGGAGAGCAAATATATCGAGAATAAGCATTGTGCGGTCAATGGTTCGTGTGTCGGTTTCTGCCTCTATATTTCGTATTTGAGTAGGGGAAAGCTCGCAGTCAAACACGAGCAAGTCGATTTCCTGTTGTTTGCAAATATCCGCAATTTCCTGCAATTTGCCTGTGCCCACATATGTGCCTGTTTCGGGGCGCTTTAAATTTTGTGTGACTGTAAATACAGGCTCTGCACCTGCACTTTTTACAAGCTCTTTAAGTTCGGCAAGAGATGCCTCTGCGTCATAGTCGCCTGTGTCAACGCTGACAAGTACAGCCTGCGTAATTTTTTCTTCGTTACTTATCATTTCCATAATTTCACCGTTTTTATCAGAAAATAAAAGATTTTGTTTACATTTTATTTACTATTCCTTTAATAAGTAGTATAATATATTGGTATAAATTTGTAAACAACATTTTTACTATTAATTATTTGCAAATTAAATTTATATAATCGGATATAATCGGGGTTTTACAAATGGATAAAAAATTTGATGTAATAATTGTAGGTACAGGTGCTGCCGGACTTTATGCGGCACTCAATCTGCCGGAGGATATTAACGCTTTGCTCGTTTCAAAAAAAGAGCTTACGCTTTCCAACTCCTCTTTGGCACAGGGCGGTGTGGCAGCAGTGCTTGATACTGTTCACGACAGTTACAAGCTACATATTACCGATACACTTATTGCAGGTAAATACAAGAATACTCTTGATGCGGTAGAAAAACTTGTTACGGAGGGCCCGTCGGATGTACTGAACATCAAGGAGCTTGGTGTTGACTTTGACCTTAACGAGGACGGCACAATGTGCAAAACTCTTGAGGCGGGTCACAGCAGACACAGAATTGTGCATCATAAGGATTCAACGGGTAAGGCGATTGTTGACGCACTTATTGAGGTAGTTAAGACACGCAAAAATATTACAATTCTTGACAACTGCCTTGTGTATGCGATTGATAAGGTGCTTAACGGCTTTTATGTAAGTGTTGTTAAGGACGGTGAAAGCAAGACCTACGGCTGTAACTTCTGCCTGCTTGCCACAGGCGGTATAGGCAGAGTTTATAAATACACCACAAACTCGGCTATTGCCACAGGTGACGGCATTGCGTTTGCATATATGATGGGTGCAAAAATCAAGCACCTTTCAAGAATTCAGTTCCACCCGACTGCTTTTGCGGCTGAAAAGGACAGAGAAAGATTTTTGATAAGTGAGGCTGTTCGTGGCGAGGGTGCTGTTCTGCTTAACTGCGAGGGCAGACGATTTGCCTCGGATTATGACAGCAGAGGCGAGCTTGCTCCGAGAGACGTTGTGTCTAATGCCGTTATCAGAGAGTCTATCAAAACACACAGCGAGAAGTTCTATCTTGACATTACACACAAGCCTGCTGAATTTGTTAAAAACAGATTCCCTATGATTTACGAGCGCTGTCTTGAAGAGGGCGTTGACATTACGGTCGACAAGATTCCCGTATTCCCATGTCAGCACTACCTTATGGGCGGTATTGATGTTGATACCAACTCGGAAACTTCTATTGAGGGCCTTTTTGCGGCCGGCGAATGTTCGCATACAGGTGTGCACGGCGCTAACCGTCTTGCAAGTAACTCATTGCTTGAGGCGCTTGTGTTCTCAAGAACTGCCGCAAATGTAATGACGGAAAGACTCAGAAAAGAGCGCAAACCGCTCGGCAGACAACCCCTTAAAAAGCCGATTGAGGGCAAGGCGTTGCCGCACGGCTACCGTTCACAGATAAGAGAAATTTTACAGGATACATATTTTGTACTTCCAAAGCCCGAGAAAGCGGAGGAAAGCTACAACAAGGTCGAGCAGATTCTTTCCGACCTTGTATCGGACGATTTTGCAATTACACCCGACTATGTAGAGGCAAGAAGTATTGCAATCGTTGCAAGTATTATTCTTGAAGAATTTAAGGAGGGCATAAAATAATGCTAATCAACAGTATTTATGCAGATAACATTATAAAGACAGCTTTGCTTGAGGATATTAACTACCTTGATACCACAACAGACTATCTCATTGACGAGGAGCAGGAAGATACCGCTAAATTCCTTGCAAAGAGCGACGGCGTACTCTGCGGTATTGAGATTGCACTTCGTGTTTTTGAAATTTTACAGCCGACAGGTTTTGAGGCTAAGGTTTATAAAAAAGACGGCGATGTGCTCAAGAAGGGCGATATTATTGCGGAAATTCACGGCAAAACCCGTACAATCTTAAAAGGCGAGCGTACAGCGCTTAACCTTATTCAGCATATGAGCGGTATTGCTACCGCAACGCACAATGCGGTTGAAATCGTAAAGGGTACCAACGCATCTATTGCAGATACAAGAAAAACTCTTCCGGGACTTCGTGCTTTGCAGAAGTACGCTGTTACAGTAGGCGGCGGCAGAAATCATCGTTACAACCTTTCGGACGCCGCTATGCTTAAGGACAATCACATTGATGCAGGCGGCGGCATTGCAAATGCTGTTGCCAAGCTCAAAACAAAGCTCGGCCATATGACAAAGATTGAACTTGAGGTAAGAAACCTTGACGAGTTAAGACAGGCGCTTGAGGCTGATGTTGATGTAATTATGCTTGACAATATGAGCCCTGCTCTTATGAAAGAGGCTGTTGAGATTACAAACGGTAAAGCGTTGCTTGAGGCAAGCGGCGGTATTACAGACGAAACTTTAAGAGAAATTGCCGAAACAGGCGTTGACATTATTTCAATGGGTGCGCTCACCCACTCTGTAAAGGCATTTGATATTTCGCTTAAAATCGCAAAATAATTTTTATACACATAATAAAGAAAAGTAGGGTAGAATGAAGAAAACAGGAATAAATAAAAATGTGATTATGCTCTGCGAATGTGCGGTTATGGTTGCGCTTGCAACTGTATTGAGCCTGATAAAAATCGAGTTCCCGTACGGCGGAAGTATTACGATTTGCAGTATGCTGCCGATTTTAATTATCGGTTATCGTTACAAGCCGTTGGTAGGTTGTCTGACAGGTGTTGTCTACGGACTTATTCAGATGCTTTTCGGTATGTCAAACTTTGCGTATGCAACTTCTTGGCAGGCAGCTCTTATGATTCTCTTTTTCGACTACCTTATTGCCTTTGGCGTAATCGGTCTGGGCGGAGTTTTCAGAGGTATTAAAAATCAGGCAGTCGGACTTGCTTTGGGCGCATTGCTTGCAAGCGTGTTGAGATTTTTGTGCCATTTCTTAAGCGGTATTACTGTGTGGGCAGGTTTTGCGGACGGTATGCCTGTTTGGCTGTATTCGCTTATATACAACGGTTTGTATATGCTCCCCGAATTTGGCATTTTGATTGCAGCGGCTATTGCTTTGGGACTTTTGGTTGATTTCAGAAGCGAAAAACTCGGAGCAATTAAAAGAAACAAAAAATAATTTCAATCATAAGCCTTCCTCTTATGAGGGAGGCTTGTTTAAAAGATTCTTTTTCGATAGTTGGAGTAAATTATGGTTTAGCATAATTCATTGTCGGGTAATTATAAAAGTATTTTGATAAACCTTAATTATCTTCGCTTAGGAAAACATTCGTTTAAAAATATTTGCGGAAACTTTAATGTAACAGTTACAGAATGAAAGGATAACTAAATGAACAACAAACTTATTAACCGAGAGATACGCACGCTGTCAAATTACAGCTCTCTGCCGCTTTTGTGTTTTGTGATTTTATCGCAGGTGAGCTCATACTTTGTATATTTTATATTTGACCTGCTTAAAGGCACGGCACTTTACGATGACTACGGCTTTAAAATGCTTATTAGCTACTGCGTTATATACCTTGTTGTAATGCCGCTTATTCTGCTGATTTTCTCTGAACTGCGGGGCAAACGGGTAAGGCTTTCGCTGAAAACTTGTTTTGTAAAACCTGCAAAGCCTGCCGGTTGGGTGTGTAAGTATGTAATAATAGCAATCGGTCTGACATATTTGATTGCTGTTTCGTCATCTATTATAAGTGCAATCCTTGAGTCGTTCGGAATAAAGCTAAATACATCGGATATTTCATTCGGTGATTCGCCTTTCGGAGTAATTGCAACGGTTGTGGCTTTGCCTTTGTTCGCTCCTTTCTTTGAAGAGCTTTTATTCAGAGGAAGTATTTACAGAAATAATGAGCCGATGGGACAGTGGTTTGCAATCATTGTGTCCGGTGCGGCTTTCGGACTGTGGCATACAAACTGTGTTCAGACTGTTTATGCAACGGGTATGGGAATTATTGCCTGCGCACTATATGCTAAAACACGCTCAATAATTCCGTCAATGATAGTGCATTTTGTTATTAATTCAATAGCGGCGCTTCAACAGCTTTGTATGAACGGACTTGATACCGATATACTTAAGGACATAAATACAGAATACATTATGAACCATTACGGACAGATTATGTTTATAGGCCTTATGGAACTTGCTGTGTTTGGAATAATTATTGCGGCAATAGTTCTTTCTATAATTGAGCTTGTAAAACACCGTGGCCGCTTTCCTTTATATAAAGGAAGATATAATATGTCGCTCGGTAAAAAACTCGGTGTGTACTTTTCGGCTCCTGTAACTGTTGTTGCATATGCAGTGCTGATTTTTGAAACAATAGCAAATGCTTTGTACGGCGGATAAAAATATAAAATAAATGCCGAACTTTCTTTTAGACTGTAATTTCCTTTTTTAATAAAGAACCTATAAAGTTAAACGGTGACATCTTGTGAATGTCACCGTTTTTTTAATATGCTTAATTTTAAACTGTCGGTGCTGTACCTGTAATAATTGCTGTTACGAATGAACCTGCCGGGATTGTAACAGGTTCGGCTGTGCCTGTAGGGAAGGTGAGGGTATTGCCAACCTGCGTCCATTGGTCTGCGGTGTAAATAATTGTAGGCTGACCGTTTACGGTAAGCTCAATTCCCGTTACTGTATAGCCTGTAGGCAGAGTGTCGGTAAATACAATATTTTCTGCGGCAACCGTACCTTCGTTTTGAGCTATCAGAGTGTAAGGAAGCACTCCTCCCGAAGCAACGGTTGACGGAGCGGCCTTAAGCAAGGTTACAAGTTCCTGCTGTGCGGGTGTTATTGTTGCTGTATCAGATGCGGTAACTGTTGTGGCAAGAGGAGTGGTTGCCGTTACCGTAGCTGTATTTGTGATTTCTTCAGCCTGTGCGGCAGAAGGAAGAAGTGACAGTGCTATTGTAATCGACTGTCCTGCCGCAAGTGTGCCGAGATTTGAAATCACGAGAGAATCGGCGGTTCTTGTAACACTTGGCGAAAGCGCTGTTGCCCCTTGGCGAGCAACTATTGATTTATCGACATAGCTAAGCAGTTTGGCGGTGGTTTCACTTCCGAGGTTATCAGACACTGTAATGTCGGTAAGATTGCCTGTTCCTGTGTTTGTTACTGTTATAACATAACCTACAGGCTCTCCCGGTACATAGTTTGAGAGCAGAGCGTCTTTTACAATAGCGACGGATTGCGACTCACGAACTTCTGTATCGACTTCGTTTGAACTTGCAGTGCGTTCATTATTAAAGGTAAGTGAAGCGGAGTTTGTGATAATTGCCATATTTTCACCTCCTTGCCTTTTTGGTGAAATCCGTAAAATTATCATCTTAAATTTTATTTGCTTTTTTATTTTTTACTTCATTTATTTTGCGAGAAACTTTACTTGTCCCTCGGTATATAGTATGATAATGAAGATAAAGTGTTACATTATATAAAGAAAAACAGACAGCCGAAGCTGTCCGTTAAAACTCAATTCCTATTCTGCCTGTAATTCCCCTGTCATACGGGTGCTTGATTTTTTTGAACTCGGTAATATAATCTGCGCAATCCATAAATTTTTGCGGAGGATTGTGTCCTGTCATAACTATTTCCATACTTGACGGTGCGTTTGTTATAAATTCGTAAACCTCGCTCTCGGAAAGCATATGGGCATTGATTGCCTCAAACACCTCGTCAAGCACAACCATATCATACTTTTCGGTAAGAGCGGTTGTAACGGCGTTGTCGAAAATACCTTTAAATATTTTTGCAGCCTGTGCCTTTTCTTTATCGTCCATATCAAAAGTAAATTTAAGCTCAAGCGGGCAGAATGTAAGAGTAACATTTTCGGTATGGCTCAGTATATGCCTTTCTCCCGAAAATTCTGTTTTTAAGAATTGTACAAACAGCACTTTCATTTTACTGCCTGCCGCTCTGACCGCAAGACCTATTGCAGCTGTGGTTTTGCCCTTGCCGTCGCCGTAATAAATGTGTTTCACAAAAATCAACTCCAAAACTTTGTATGAGTATAATTATATATGTTTAGCGCTGATTTGACAATAATGTCAAATTGCACAAAAATATATTTAAAATTTCTCAAAAGTTCTATAACGCTATATTTGCTAAAAGCTTGCAAAATAGGGGAACATATTGTATAATAATGCTTGCGTGACTGCAATATAGATATGCGATGAAGCGGGAGGTTGCGGCTGAAACAGGTCGGTTTTTCCGTGGAGTATGTCCGATTTTAAACCGGGCGATTTACAATGAAACACTGAACATACTTTGACATAGGGGTTGCTGTGTCTATAGCTATGCTCAAGAAGCTTTCAGAACGTCCCGGTTAACTGAATAGTTAAACGGGTTTTTTAATGCAGGGTGGTGAAACACCCGGCTGTGTTATTAAAAAAGTTCTAAAGCGAACGCCCGCCAACTAACGAAGAACCGCAAAAACGGTTCGGCAAAATTTTTAAGGAGGCGACGATAATGGCAGTCAAGGAAAAGATTAGAATAAGATTAAAGGGTTACGATCATCAGCTCGTTGATCAGTCAGCTGAGAGAATCGTTGCAACAGCAAAGCGTACAGGCGCAAGAGTTTCAGGTCCTGTACCGCTTCCAACAGAGAAGCAGGTTGTTACAATTCTTCGTGCTGTTCATAAGTATAAGGACAGCCGTGAGCAGTTTGAGATGAGAACTCACAAGCGTCTTATCGACATCTTAAGACCGTCAAACAAGACAGTCGAAGCTCTTATGAGCTTAGAGCTCCCTGCCGGCGTTGATATCGAGATTAAGTTATAATCCGTACCAACCTACAAGCAGACAGGGTCAAGTTGGTGAAAACCAACCAATAACCTAACAAGGAGGATACATTTTATGCAGAAAGCAATCATCGGTAAGAAAATCGGTATGACACAGATTTTCGATGAAAAGGGAGTGTTCGTTCCCGTAACTGTTATCGAAGCAGGCCCATGTGTGGTTACAGCTAAGAAAACAGTTGAAAACGACGGCTACGCATCAGTTCAGCTTGGCTATGGCGATTTAAAGCCACACAAGGTTACAAAGCCAATGAAGGGCTTTTTTGACAAGAACGGTGTAGCACCAAAGAAAACTCTTAAAGAATTCCGTTTTGCTGACACAGACGCTTACAATGTAGGCGATCTCGTAAAGGCAGACGTATTCACCCCTGGTGACAAGATCGATGTTACCGGCAAGAGCAAAGGTAAGGGTACAGCCGGCGTAATTAAGCGTTGGAACTTCCAGCGTCTTAAGGAAACTCACGGTACAGGTCCTTGCGTTCGTCACGGCGGTTCAATCGGCGCTTGTTCATCTCCTTCAAGAGTATGGAAGGGCAAGAGAATGGCAGGCCATCTCGGTGCTGAGCAGGTAACAGTACAGAACCTCACAGTTGTTAAGGTTGATGTTGAAAACAACCTTATCGCTATCAAGGGTGCTGTTCCAGGCCCAAATAAGGGAATCGTTGTAATCAAAGATTCCGTAAAGGCTTAAGGAAGGGGGATTATAAATGCCTAATTTTGCAGTAGTAGATATGGAAGGCAAGCAGGTTGGTTCTATCGACCTTAGCGAGTCCGTATTCGGTATTGAGCCAAACACAGCAGTTATGCATCAGATGGTTGTAAACTATCTTGCTAACCAGCGTCACGGCACACAGTCTGCTCTTACAAGAGCTGAAGTTTCAGGTGGCGGCAGAAAGCCATGGAGACAGAAGGGTACAGGCCGTGCAAGACAGGGTTCAACTCGTTCACCACAGTGGACACACGGTGGTATTGTATTTGCTCCAAAGCCAAGAAGCTACAGATTTACTGTAAACAAGAAAGTAAGAAGACTTGCTATGAAGTCAGCTTTCTCAGCTAAGGCTGTGGATAAGGGAATCATCATTGTTGATTCAATCGCAATGACAGAGTACAAAACAAAGAAAATCGCTGCTATGCTCGAGGCTATCGGTGCAGAGAAGAAAGCTCTCATCGTTCTTCCTGAGAATAACAGCATGATCGTTAAGTCAGCATCTAACATTCCGGGTGTTAAGACTGCACAGGTAAACACACTTAATGTTTACGATATTCTTAATGCAGGCACACTCGTAATCGCAAAGGATGCTGTAAGCAAGATTGAGGAGGTATATGCATGATTGCTCAGGATATCGTAATTCGTCCGATTATTACAGAGAAGAGTATGTCAGGTGTTTTAAACAAGGTATATACCTTTGAAGTTGCTAAATCGGCTAATAAAATTGAAATCGCAAAAGCTTGCGAAGAGCTTTTCAAGGTTGAGGTTGCTAAGGTTAATACAGTAAGCGTTCGTGGTAAGTTCCGCCGTCAGGGCAGAAACAACGGCGGTTACTCAAAGAGCTGGAAGAAAGCAATCATAACACTTAAGGAAAACAGCAAGCCTATCGAATTTTTTGAAGGCATGATGTAAGCCTGAAAAATTATTCAGGCAGAATGTATGGGAAAGAGCCATTTTCCCGCAAAGCCATCATGAGGAGAGTGAAACCAAATGGCAATTAAAGTATTTAAGCCGACCATTAACTCCAGAAGAAATATGTCGGTAACAGATTTTTCTGTTCTTTCAAAGGTTGCACCTGAAAAGAGCTTACTCGCTCCTTTAAACAAAAAGTCAGGTCGTAACAGCTACGGCAGAATTACTGTTCGTCACAGAGGCGGCGGTAACCGTAGAAAATATCGTATCATTGATTTCAAGCGTCAGAAATTTGATGTAGAAGGCACAGTTAAGACACTTGAGTACGATCCAAACCGTTCAGCATTCATCGCTCTTATCGAGTATACTGACGGCGATAAAGCTTACATTATTGCTCCGGAAGGACTTAAGGTAGGCGACAAAGTTACAGCAGGTGAGAACGCAGATATTAAGCCGGGTAACGCATTACCTCTTACTGCTATTCCTGTAGGTACATTCATTCATAATGTTGAGCTTTATCCGGGCAGAGGTGCTCAGCTTGCTCGTTCAGCAGGTAATATGGCACAGCTCATGGCTAAGGAAAACGGTCTTGCACTTTTAAGACTTCCTTCAGGCGAGCTCAGAAATGTTCCTGAAAGCTGCATGGCTACAATCGGCCAGGTAGGTAACGTTGATCACGAGAATGTAAAGATCGGTAAAGCCGGTCGTAAGAGAAATATGGGTTGGAGACCTACAGTTCGTGGTTCTGTAATGAACCCTAACGATCACCCGCACGGCGGTGGTGAAGGTAAATCTCCTGTTGGTCGTCCGGGACCTGTTACTCCTTGGGGTAAGCCTGCACTCGGTTACAAGACTCGTAAGAACAACAAGAGCAGCGACAAGCTTATCGTTCGCAGAAGAAACGGTAAGTAAGGCAGAGAAAGGAGCTTAAATTATGAGTAGAAGTACTAAAAAAGGCCCTTTTGTACAGCCTGTATTGCTCAAAAGGGTTCAGGAGATGAACGAAAAGGGTGAAAAGAGAATTCTTAAGACTTGGTCAAGAAGCTCAACAATTTTCCCTGAATTCGTTGGTCACACATTCGCAGTTCACGACGGTCGTAAGCATGTTCCTGTATATGTTACAGAAGATATGGTTGGTCACAAGCTCGGTGAGTTTGCTCCTACCAGAACATTTAAGGGACACGCAGGATCTAAGACATCTAAGTAAGCGGAAGGAGAGTATTGCAGATGGAAGCTAAAGCAATTGCAAAATTTGTTCGTATCTCACCCCGCAAGGTAGGCGTTGTTCTTGACCTTATCAGAGGTAAAGACGCTAAATATGCGGAAGCTGTTCTCAAGCACACTCCTAAGGCCGCTAGCGAGCCACTTTTAAAGTTGCTCAATTCAGCTATGGCTAACGCTGAGAATAATCATGATATGGATGTATCAAGACTGTATGTTGCTGAATGCAACGCAACAGCAGGCCCCATCCTTAAAAGAATTCGTCCGAGAGCACAGGGCAGAGCGTTCAGAATTAACAAGAGAACATCTCACATCAGCCTTGTCCTCAAGGAAAAAGAAGACTAAGGGGAGGTTTAAATATGGGTCAGAAAGTTAATCCGCACGGTTTGCGTGTCGGTGTAATTAAAGATTGGGATTCCCGTTGGTTTGCAGACAAGAAGAACTTTGGTGCAACACTCGTTGAGGACTATAACCTCCGTAAAACACTCAAGGCTCAGCTCTACAACTTCGGTATCGCAAAAATTGAAATTGAGCGTGACGGCAAAAAGGTTAAGATTAGCATTCACTGTGCTAAGCCGGGCCTTGTTATCGGTAAGGGCGGCGCAGAGATTGAGAAGCTCAAGGCTCAGTGCGAAGCTATGCTTAAGAAGCCTGTTGCTATCAATATAGTAGAAGTTAAAGCTCCTGAGCTTGACGCTCAGCTTGTTGCTGAAAATGTTGCTCAGCAGCTCGAAAAGAGAATTTCATTCCGTCGTGCTATGAAGCAGTCAATCGGTAACGCAATGCGTCGTGGCGCTAAGGGTATTAAAATTATGTGTTCAGGTCGTCTTGGCGGCGCTGAAATCGCTCGTTCAGAGCAGTACCACGAGGGTACTATTCCGCTTCAGACACTTCGTGCCGACATCGACTATGGCTTTGCCGAGGCTAACACTACTTACGGTAAGATTGGCGTTAAGGTATGGCTTTACAAAGGCGAGGTTTTAAACGAAGTTAAGTCAAGAAAGCCACGCAGAGAAGGAGGCAGAAAGTAATGTTATTACCAAAGAGAGTTAAGTACAGAAGAGTACACAGAGGTCGTATGACAGGTAAGGCTCTTCGTGGTAACAAGGTTACTTACGGTGATTTCGGTCTTCAGGCTACAGAGCCTGCATGGATTACTTCAAATCAGATCGAAGCTGCCCGTGTTGCCATGACTCGTTACTGCAAAAGATTCGGTAAAGTATGGATCAAAATTTTCCCTGACAAGCCTGTTACTGCAAAGCCTGCAGAAACTCGAATGGGTTCAGGTAAAGGTTCACCTGAGTATTGGGTAGCCGTCGTTAAGCCGGGCAGAGTTATGTTTGAGCTTGGCGGTGTAGATGAAGCTACTGCAAGAGAGGCTCTTCGCCTTGCTGCAAATAAGCTTCCAATTAAGTGCAAGTTTGTAAAGAAAGAGGAGGGTGAGCAGTAATGAAAGCATCAGAAATTAGAGAAATGTCTGTAGAAGAGCTCGAGTTAAAGCTCGCAGACCTCAAGGAAGAGTTATTTAACCTTCGTTTCCAGCTTGCTGTTAATCAGCTTGAAAACTCATCCAGAATTGGCGCCGTAAAGAAAGACATCGCAAGAGTTTCTACAATTCTTCGTATGCGTGAACTCAATGGCGCTGAGGCTTAAGAGAGGAGGACTTAACAGTGAGTGAGAGAAATATGAGAAAAGTTGTTGTCGGTAAGGTTGTAAGCAACAAGATGGACAAGACTATTGTTGTAGCAGTCGAGGACAGCGTAAAGCATAAGCTTTATAACAAAATTGTTAAGCGTACAGTTCGTTTTAAGGCACATGACGAGAATAACGAGTGTGGCATTGGCGACCGTGTAAAGATTATGGAGACCCGTCCTCTTTCTAAGGATAAAAGATGGAGACTCGTCGAGATTATTGAGAAAGCAAAATAAGTTGCGGCTTTTGAGAAAAGGAGGAATACACTGTGATTCAACAGCAGACACTTCTCAAGGTTGCCGATAATACAGGTGCAAAAGAACTTATGTGCATTCGTGTACTCGGCGGTACCAGAAGAAGATATGCCAACATTGGCGATGTAATCGTTGCTTCAGTTAAAAAAGCAGCACCCGGCGGTGTTGTTAAAAAAGGCGACGTTGTTAAGGCTGTGGTAGTTCGTTCTGCAAAGGGCGTAAGACGTGAGGACGGTACTTATATCCGTTTTGACGAGAATGCAGCTGTTATTATTAAGGAAGATAAGAACCCTAAGGGTACTCGTATCTTCGGACCAGTAGCAAGAGAGCTCCGTGATAAGGATTATATGAAGATCTTATCACTTGCTCCTGAAGTACTTTAATTGGAGGTGTCACAATATGAGTAAAGTTCATGTAAAAACAGGCGACACCGTTATCGTTATCAGCGGTAAGGATAAGGGCAAGCAGGGTCAGGTTCTTGCTGTCAGCCCAAAAGAAGGCAAAGTTATTGTTGAGAAGGTAAACATGGTTTCTAAGCATGTTAAGCCAAGAAAAATGGGCGAGCAGGGTGGCATCGTTAAGGCTGAAGGCGCTATGTATGCATCTAAGGTTCAGATCGTTTGCCCTCGTTGCAAGAAGCAGACAAGAGTTGCTCACAAGATTTACGAAGACGGTTCTAAGGGCCGTGTTTGCGCTAAATGTGGCGAAGCACTTTAAGGAGGATATAAGATATGGCAAGACTTAAAGAATATTATTCAAAAGAAGTTGCACCTGCTCTTATGAACAAGTTCTCCTATAAGAGCACAATGCAGATTCCAAAGCTTGACAAGATTGTTATCAATGTTGGTGCAGGCGAAGCAAGAGAAAATTCAAAGGTTATCGACGCTATTTCTAAGGACCTTGGTATTATCACAGGTCAGAAGGCACTTGTTTGCCGTGCAAGAAAGTCAGTTGCTAACTTTAAGCTCAGAGAGGGTATGCCAATCGGCTGTAAGGTAACACTTAGAGGCGAGAGAATGTATGAGTTCCTCGACAGATTCTTTAATGTAGCACTTCCGAGAGTAAGAGACTTCAGAGGTATTAACCCTAACTCTTTTGACGGCAGAGGTAACTACAATATGGGTCTTAAAGAGCAGCTCATTTTCCCTGAAATTGAGTATGACAAGGTTGACAAGGTTCGTGGTATGGACATTTGTTTCGTTACCACTGCAACTACAGACGAAGAGGCTCGTGAGCTTTTAACACTTATGGGCGCACCGTTTTCAAAGTAAGGAGGGATTGTTGTGGCTAAGACTTCAATGAAAGTTAAGCAGCAGAGAGAGCAGAAGTTCTCAACAAGAGAGTACACAAGATGTAACATCTGTGGTAGACCACACGCCTACCTCCGTAAGTTTGGTATTTGCCGTATTTGCTTCCGTGAGCTCGCTTACAAGGGCGAAATTCCGGGCGTAAAGAAAGCAAGCTGGTAAGGACAAGGGAGGTAACATCTAATGCAGATTACAGATACAATTGCTGATTTACTTACAAGAATCCGTAATGCTAACTCAGCTAAGCACGATACTGTAGAAATTCCTTCTTCAAACCTTAAGAAGTCAATCTGTCAGATTCTTCTTGACGAGGGTTATATCAAGAATTTCACAGTTATAGAAGATGGTAAGCAGGGCGTTCTTAAGGTTACTCTTAAGTACGTTGACGGCAAGACTCCTGTTATTACAGGTCTTCGCCGTGTATCTAAGCCCGGTTTACGTATTTACAGCAATGTAGAAGATATGCCAAAGGTTATGAAGGGCCTCGGTATTGCCATTATTTCAACATCAAAGGGCGTAATGACAGATCGTCAGGCTCGTGCTGAACATATTGGCGGCGAAGTTCTTGCTTACATTTGGTAAGGAGGTACGATAAATGTCTCGAATTGGAAGAAAACCTATAAATATTCCCGCCGGAGTTACAGCTTCAATCGCTGACGGCGTTATCACTGTTAAGGGACCGAAGGGCTCACTTGATTTCAAGTATAACCCTGCTATGACAGTAGAAGTTAAGGGCGATGTAATCGAAGTTACCCGCCCTGACGACACAAAAGAAAACCGCTCACTTCACGGTCTTACAAGAACACTTATCCACAATATGGTTATCGGTGTTACAGAGGGTTACAAGAAGACTCTTGAGGTAAACGGCGTTGGTTACCGTGTTCAGAAGCAGGGTAACAAGTGCGTTATGAACCTTGGTTATTCACACCAGGTTATCGTTGAGGATACAGACGACATCAAGATTGAAGTTCCTGATCCAAACAAAATCATAATCACAGGCATTGACAAGCAAAAGGTTGGTCAGTTTGCTGCCGAGGTTAGAGAAAAGCGTCCACCGGAGCCATATAAGGGCAAGGGTATTAAGTACGATTATGAAGTTATCCGCCGCAAGGAAGGTAAAGCAGGTAAGGGTAAATAATTTAAGGAGTGAATGACTATGGTAAGCAGACCTGAAACAAAAAAAGCACGCATTAAGCGTCATAAGAGAATCCGCAGCAAGATCAGCGGTACTGCTCAGTGTCCACGTTTATGCGTATTCCGCTCCACAAACAACATCTACGCTCAGCTTATTGATGATGTAGCTGGTGTTACTCTTGCTCAGGCTTCAAGCCTTGACAAGAGCATTGAAGGCAATGGCGGAAACAAAGAAGCAGCTAAGGCAGTAGGCAAGCTTATTGCACAGCGTGCAGCTGAAAAGAATATCGTTGATGTTGTATTTGACAGAGGCGGTAACATTTATCACGGCCGTGTTAAGGAATTGGCCGAAGGCGCTCGTGAGGGCGGACTCAATTTCTAAGGATAGGAGGAATAACTTTGGCTAAAACAGTAGAAGTAACAGGCGAATTAAAAGAAAGAGTAGTTACTATCAACCGTGTATCAAAAACGGTTAAAGGCGGTCGTATTTTTAAGTTTGCAGCTCTCGTAGTTGTAGGCGACGGCAACGGCGTAGTAGGCTTTGGTATCGGCAAGGCTGGTGAGGTTCCTGATGCTATCCGTAAGGGCATTGAGGATGCAAAGAAAAACCTTATGAAGGTTTCACTTAGAGGTACAACAATCCCTCATGAAATCGTTGGTGAATTTGGAGCAGGCAGAGTTCTTATGAAGCCTGCAGCTCCCGGTACCGGTGTTATCGCAGGTGGTCCGGTTCGTGCCGTTATAGAGGCAGTAGGTATTAAGGATATCAGAACAAAGGCTCTTCGTTCAAACAATCCTTGCAATGTTGTAAGAGCAACACTTGCAGGTCTTGCAGCTCTCAGAACTGCTGAAGAAGTTGCCGCTGTACGTGGTAAATCCGTTAAGGAAATCGTATAACAGGGAGGTTGTAAACTATGACAATTAAGTTAGTAAAGAGCCTCATCGGCTGTACAAAACCACAGATCGCAACCGCCCAGGCTTTAGGTCTGAAGAAAATCGGCGATGTAACAACTCAGCCTGATAACGCTCAGACAAAAGGCAAGGTAGCAAAAATTTCTCACCTCGTAGAGGTTATCGAAGCATAAGCAAGGAGGTGCGTACTTATGAAGTTACATGAACTTTCACCGGTTGAGGGCTCAAAGAAGGACTCAAAGAGAATTGGCAGAGGTCACGGCTCAGGCTGGGGTAAGACTGCAGGCAAGGGACACAAGGGCCAGAAGGCTCGTTCAGGCGGCAGTATTCGTCCGGGTTTTGAAGGCGGACAGATGCCACTTCAGCGTAGAGTTCCAAAGAGAGGCTTCAATAACATTTTCGCTAAGAATGTTGTTGCAATTAACCTCAGTACTTTAAACAGAAAGTTTGAAAACGGTGCTACTGTTGACGTAGAAGCTTTAGTAAATGCCGGCGTTATTAAGAACGGTTTTGACGCAGTAAAGGTTCTCGGCAACGGTAAAATCGACAAAAAACTTACAGTAAAGGTATCTGCTTTCTCCGAATCTGCTAAAGCAGCCATTGAGGCGGCAGGCGGAAAGACAGAGGTGGTATAATTGTTAAAAACAATTAGAAATGCCTGGTCAATACCTGACCTTCGTAAGAAACTTTTATTTACACTTATGATTATCATCGTATTCAGAATCGGTTCAGTTATTCCTGTTCCGTTTCTGGATATGAGTGCACTCGCTACCGCCATGAACGGTATGAACGAGGGCAATACTATGCTTGCATATCTTAACACATTGTCAGGCGGCGCTTTTGCAAATGCAACACTTTTTGCAATGGGCGTTACACCTTACATCAACAGCTCAATTATTATGCAGCTCCTTACTGTTGCAATTCCTCCTCTTGAGAGAATGGCAAAAGAGGGAGAGGCAGGCAGAAGAAAAATCGGTACTATTACCCGTTATGTAACAGTTGGTCTTGGTCTTGTTCAGGGCGGTGCTTATTGGTACTATCTCCATAAGTCAGGCGTTACAGTTTACACAGAGGGTTTCTCACTTGTTTTCTCTGCTATTGTTATTATTCTTGTATTCACAGCCGGCACAGCACTTATGATGTGGCTTGGTGAGCAGATTAACACAAACGGTATCGGAAACGGTATTTCAATTCTCCTTTTCGCAGGTATCGTTGCTCAGCTTCCTTACACATTAAGTATGCTCGGTCAGTTCTGGAAACTTGCAGGCGAGGGTTCAACTCAGTTCTATTTCCTCGTTCCGCTTTGGATTGTTATTTTTGTTGCCATTGTATGGGTTATCACATTTATGCAGGACAGCGAAAGAAGAATTCCGATCCAGTATGCAAAGAGAGTTGTTGGCAGAAAGATGTATGGCGGTCAGTCAAGTCACCTTCCAATCAAGGTTGCACTCGGCGGCGTACTTCCAATCATCTTTGCAAGCTCAATTCTTTCTATCCCGGGTACTATTAATCTTTTCGCAAAGGTTAAAGACGGTTTCTGGGGTGCTTTCTTCAATGCATTTGATACAAGCGGTTGGCTTTATAATGTATTGTACTTTATCTTAATTATAATGTTCGCATATTTCTATACTACTATTCAATACAATCCGATTGAAATGGCAAACAACCTTAAGTCAAACAACGGTACAATTCCGGGTATTCGTCCGGGCGCACCGACAGCTGACTACATAAGAAATATTCTTTCAAGAATTACTCTTATCGGCGCTCTCTTCCTCGCAGTAATCGCACTTGTTCCAAGTATTTACGGTTCTGCTACAGGCATGGGTCGTATGGCTATCGGCGGTACTTCAATCATCATTCTCGTTGGTGTTGCACTTGAAACAGTAAAACAGCTTGAGTCACAGATGATGATGAGACATTATAAAGGTTTTCTTGACTAATTTCTTGACTTATTGAGATAAAAGGAGTATAATAAAATGAACATTATTATGTTAGGTGCTCCGGGTGCAGGTAAAGGTACTCAAGCAGCTGTACTTTGTGAGCATTTTGGAATTCCCACTATTTCAACCGGAAATATGATCCGTGAAGCGCTGAAAAACGGCACTGAGATGGGTTTGAAAGCTAAGTCTTTTATGGACGAAGGCAAACTCGTTCCCGACGAGGTTGTTATCGGCATCGTAAAGGAAAGACTTTCACAGGATGACTGCTCTAAGGGTTTTATCCTTGACGGTTTTCCAAGAACCATTCCTCAGGCTGAGGCTCTGGATAAAATGGGCGTTGAAATTCAGTATGTTATCAACATTGATGTTGCCGACGAAAGAATTATCAAGCGTATGTCCGGACGCCGTGTTTGCGAAAATTGTGGCAAGCCTTATCACCTCACTAACCTTCCACCAAAGGTTGAGGGCGTTTGCGATGATTGTAACGGCACCCTTGTTCAGCGCAAGGACGACCACCCAGATACTGTACTTGCTCGCCTTGCTGTATATCACAAAGAGACTGAGCCTCTCGCAGATTATTACGAGAAGCAGGGCAAGCTCATTAATGTAGAGGGTAAAGACGATGTAGTTTCTACTACAAAGCTTATCTTAGAAGCAATCGAGGCTTAAGTATGGTTATTGTAAAAACAGCACGGGAAATTTCTAAAATGAAAGATGCATGCAGAATATCAGCGGAGGCACTCCGTGTTGCAGGTGAGGCTGTAAAGCCGGGTATCACCACTTACGAAATTGATACTATAGTTCGCAAATATATCGAGAAACAGGGTGCTACACCCTCGTTTCTCGGTTATGGCGGTTTTCCTGCAAGTGCTTGCATTTCCGTAAATAATGTGGTTATCCATGGCATACCGAGTAAAAAACAGATTCTTAAAGAGGGCGACATTGTAAGCGTTGATGTCGGCGCATTTTACGAAGGCTTTCACGGCGATAATGCCTATACGTTTGCCTGCGGTAAAATCAGTGACGAAGCTCAGCGTTTGCTTGACGCAACTAAAGAAGGCCTTTTTGAGGGAATTAAAATGGCTGTTGCCGGAAATCGTGTAGGCGATATAGGCAGCGCTGTTCAGAAGTATGTCGAAGCTCGCAGTTACTCGGTGGTACGAGATTTTGTCGGCCACGGCGTAGGTGCGAAATTACACGAAGACCCAAGTATCCCCAATTACGGCACACCGGGCAGAGGCGTAAGACTGTTGCCGGGTATGACAATCGCTATTGAACCTATGGTAACTCAGGGCTCCTATGAGGTGCGTGTTCTTGATGATGAGTGGACTACCGTTACGGTTGACGGTAAGCTTGCTGCACATTTTGAACATACAGTAGCAATTACTCCTGACGGTCCCAAGATTATGACTCTTTGTGATTAAAGGTGATTTATGAACATTCAAAAGGGTAGCATAGTCAGAGCAAAGTCAGGGCGTGACAAAGGTAAATTTTTCCTTGTACTCTCGGTTGAGGGTCATTTTGCGTTTATAGCAGACGGTAAAACCCGTAAGCTTGAAAAACCGAAGAAGAAAAATTTACTTCATCTTGCGGCTACAACTGTAGTTTATACAGGTTCAGCAGAAACCAATCCGCAGATAAAACGAATTTTAAGTGATTTAAAAAACGACTAACGGAGGTTTATGATATGTCCAAACAGGATGTAATTGAAATCGAGGGTATTGTAAGGGAGGCTCTCCCTAACGCACAGTTTAAGGTTGAGCTGCCTAACGGTCACGTGATCTTAGCTGTTATTTCAGGTAAATTGCGTATGAATTTTATCCGCATTTTGCCGGGCGACAAGGTAACGGTGGAAATGTCACCGTATGACCTGACAAGAGGAAGAATTACCTGGCGTTCTAAATAAGCCGGGGCAATACGACTTTTTAGAAAGGAATGATTAACTAATGAAAGTCAGACCTTCAGTAAAGAAAATGTGCGATAAGTGCAAAGTAATCAAAAGAAAAGGTAAGATTTTAGTTATTTGCGAAAACCCTAAGCACAAACAGCGTCAGGGTTAATTACCTTAAAAACATTAAAACACAGACTACTAATTTAATTTATTGATTTTTGATGGAGGTGCAACTGAATGGCTCGTATAGCAGGTGTTGACTTACCAAGAGATAAAAGAGTTGAAATCGGTTTAACTTATATCTACGGTATCGGCCGTAAAACTGCAGGCGACATTATTGCTGCAACAGGTGTAAATCCTGACACTCGTGTTAGAGATTTAACAGAAGAGGATGTATCAAAGCTCAGAGAATATATTGAGCATCATTGTCGTGTTGAAGGTGACCTTCGCCGTGACATAGCTTATGATATAAAAAGACTTATTGATATTGGTTGTTACCGTGGCGTTCGTCACAGAAAAGGTCTTCCGGTAAGAGGTCAGCGTTCTAAGACTAACGCTCGTACCCGTAAGGGCCCACGCAAAACCATGGCTAACAAGAAGAAGTAAGGAGGGCAATGGATTATGGCAGCACCAAAGGGTGGTAAGAAAGTTATTCGCCGTCGCCGTGAACGCAAAAATATTGAAAAAGGCGCAGCACATATTCAGTCAACTTTTAATAACACAATCGTTACTATTTCCGATACACAGGGCAACGCTGTATCTTGGGCAAGTGCCGGTGAACTCGGCTTCAGAGGCTCAAAGAAGTCAACTCCGTTTGCCGCACAGTCAGCAGCAGAGACAGCTGCAAAGGCTGCAATGGAACACGGTATGAAGTCCGTTGAAGTATATGTTAAAGGTCCGGGACAGGGCCGTGAAGCTGCAATCAGAGCTTTACAGTCAGCAGGTCTTGAGGTTACTATGATTAAGGATGTAACTCCAATTCCTC
Organism: Ruminococcoides bili; assembly: GCF_040093295.1. Lineage (NCBI taxonomy): Bacteria > Bacillati > Bacillota > Clostridia > Eubacteriales > Oscillospiraceae > Ruminococcoides > Ruminococcoides bili. The sequence continues at coordinate 2,277 of NZ_JBBNJY010000022.1, read as the reverse complement.
ACAACGGATGCCGTCCTCCTAAGAGAAGACGTGTATAGTATTTAAAATATTCTATTGGAGTGAAAATAAAATGGCAGTAAACAGAGATCCTATCTTAAAAAGATGCAGATACCTGGGCATTAGCCCTACTGTTGTAGGCATAAACAAGGAATCTTTCAGAAAGCCAAATGCAAATGGTAGAAGGAAGGTTTCAGAATACGGCTTACAGCTTAAAGAGAAGCAGAAGTTAAAGTTTATCTACGGCGTTCTTGAGAAGCAGTTCTATCACTACTATGAAATTGCTACAAAAATGGAAGGTCAGGCAGGTACTAACCTCATCGTTTGTCTTGAAACAAGACTTGACAACATCATCTTCAGAATGGGTATGGCTCAGACAAGAAGAGATGCAAGACAGGTTGTTACTCACGGTCATTTCCTCGTAAATGGTCAGAGAGTAGATATCCCATCTTACAGAGTTAAGGTTGGCGATGTTATCACAATCAGAGACAAGAGCAAGAATAGCGTTAAGTTTAAAGAAATTCTTGACAAGACAAGCGGCAGACTCTCACCAAAGTGGCTCGAGGTAAATAAGGATGAATACACAGCAAAGGTTATTGCTTTGCCAAGTCTTGAGGACATTGACTACGAAGTAGCTCCTCACCTTATTGTTGAGTTGTACTCCAAGTAATCCCTTTTTTCACAGGCAGGTTACACACGCATTGGCTGCATTATGCAGCCGCATAATGTTTAGGAGGATTCGCGAATGATCGAAATTGAAAAGCCAAGAATTGAAACCGAGGAATTAACCGAGGATGGAAAGCACGGCAGATTTGTTGTTGAACCGCTCGAGCGTGGCTTTGGCAACACATTGGGCAACAGCCTGCGCAGAGTTTTGCTTTCTTCTCTTGAAGGCTGTGCCGTTACATCTATCAAGATTGACGGAGTTCTTCACGAATTTTCAACTATTCCCGGCGTAAAGGAAGACGTTACGGAAATTGTTCTTAATATGAAAAGCGTTGTTGCAAAGCTTTACGAAACAAGCCCAAAGGTTGTTGAAATCTCAGCACAGGGTCCTTGCGTAGTAACTGCCGGAGATATTAAATGTGACAGCGAGGTTGAGATTCTCAATCCTGAGCAGCACATTGCAACTCTCGGTGAGGATGCAAAGCTCAATATGGAAATCACCATTGACAAGGGCAGAGGATACATCCCTGCTGAACGCAACAAGCTTATTAGCGGCAATAATGTTATTGGCGTTTTACCTATTGATTCTATTTATACTCCCGTATTAAAGGTAAATTACACAGTTGACAACACTCGTGTAGGTCAGATTACTGACTATGACAAACTCACACTTGATGTTTGGACAAACGGTGTTATCAATGCACAGGAGGCTGTTTCACTTGCAGCTAAGGTGCTTACCGAGCACTTAAACCTCTTTGTAAACCTTTCGGATAAGGCTTCAAGCGCAGAGGTTATGGTTGAAAAAGACGATAAGGGCAAGGAGAAAATCCTTGAAATGACAATTGAAGATCTCGATTTGTCAGTTCGTTCTTTCAACTGCTTAAAGCGTGCCGGTATTAATACGGTAGAAGATTTGATCAACAAGTCAGAAGAGGATATGATGAAGGTAAGAAACCTCGGCAGAAAATCTCTCGAGGAAGTAATCCAGAAACTCAATTCTCTCGGATTTAGTCTTCAGAAGGAAGACGAATAAACACTTTAAAAACCCAACGGTAAAGGAGTGAACACAATGCCAGGTACAAGAAAATTAGGAAGAACAACTGCTCAGAGAACAGCTATGCTCCGTGCAATGGTTACATTCCTTCTCGAAAACGGCAAAATCGAAACAACTCTTACTCGTGCCAAGGAAGTTCAGGCTATGGCAGAGAAGATGATTACTACAGCAAAAGAAGATAACCTTCACAACAGAAGACTCGTTTTAGGTTTTGTTACTAAGGAAGAGGTTACAGTAAAGCTCTTTACTGAAATCGCTCCAAAGTATGCTGACAGAAACGGCGGTTATACAAGAGTAACAAAGATCGGTCCTCGTCGTGGTGACGGTGCAGAGATGGCTGTTATCGAGTTAATCTGATTTTTCGGTAATAATATTTGCTGATATACGCTCTCAACTTCGGTTGAGAGCGTTTTTGCGTTTGCTTTATTGTTATGCTTAGATTTTTATGGTTTTGTTCTAAATGTTGGGGTAACAATAATAAATTATGGTTTAGCAAATTGATTTGCCAATTAATTATAAAAGATTATAAAAGTTTGGTCGACCTTTTCAAAGGTCGACCA